>DATCMP010000816.1:0-4406 GCA_036563365.1 Thermomicrobiales bacterium | reverse complement strand
GCCTTCTGCCGACAGCGATAGCCTTGCCACGCCCCATTCTCACGACTCTCGACTCACGACCCACGACTCCCCCCGCGACCTCGCCGCGTTCGCGTCGCGCCTGCACTGGCACTGCCATTTCATCCAGAAGCTGGAGGATGCGGGGCGGATCGAGCGGGAGAGTCTGGTCGCGCCGTACGACGAGTTGCGCGCGGTCGAGTTGGACCACCTCGCGGGCGGGCCGGGGCGGGAGGAGCGGCTGGCGGCGTGGCGCGCGGGGCGGACCGGCTACCCGCTGATCGACGCCTGCGCGCGGGCGCTGCGCGGGACCGGCTGGCTGCCGTTTCGGATGCGGGCGCTGCTCGTCTCGTTCGCCGCGCACGACCTCTGGCTGCCCTGGCAAACCTTCTCCGAGGGGCTGGCGCGGCTCTGGCTCGACTACGAGCCGGGGATCCACCTCTGCCAGGTGCAGATGCAATCCGGCGTGACGGCGGGGGACGCCCTGCGCCTCTATAACCCGACGAAGCAGGCGCTCGACCACGACCCGGCGGGCCTCTTCATCCGGCGTTGGGTGCCGGAGTTGCGGCGGGTGCCGTTGCCCTATCTGCACCAGCCGTGGGCCATGCCCGCCGATGCGGCGGCGACGAGTGGCTTCCTGATCGGGCGCGACTACCCCCCGCCGATCATCGAGCACGAGGCGGCGAGCGCGGCGGCGCGGGCGGCGATCGGCCTCTTCCGCCGCCGCCCGGATGTGCAGGCCGCGACCCGGGCGATGCGCGAGCGCCACAGCGACCCGCGCCGCAACCCCGCCCGCCCGGACGCCGCCGCCAAACAACGGGCACGCGGCCAACTCTCCCTCTTCTGAGCAAGCACGAGCGCGCGTTCAGCCGCCCGGCTGCCCAGCGCCATGCACGCCGCTCGTGTTCATCAGATCATGTCCAACAATAGGACCTTTGTCCTCCACGCGGGCGGGACAACTGTGCCTTGCCGCGCGTACCGTCGCCTCCGTATCCTTTTGTTCATCGAACGGCGGTGTCTGGTGTTATCGCTCGGCCCGCCCCGGCGAGAGCGCCGGGGGATGGCGACGGTCGCCCGCGGCGTGGGGTCGCCACCGACCCTCGGCCTCCAGGCGGAGTCATCTCCGTCGCGAGGCGTAGGACGATAGTACTTTTTTACCAGTTCGTCCCGGTACCCTTATCTCTACCCGTTGCGCGATACGTACAGTAATCTAAGAGCCATAGAAGGACGATCGTTCGCAGATGAAACAGGTTCGGCGGCACAGGTGGCGCGCGGCGCACCCGTGCTTTATGCGTGCGCGCTTCGGCGTGACGTGGGGAGGGTCTATGCACTCGTGGAAAGCCGCCACGCGCCGGGGGCGCGGCAACGGCGCGGGCGTGACAATCGGCTGGCGGGTCTTGTCGGTCCTGCTCCTGCTGCTCGGCGGGCTGTCGCTCGTCGATCTCCGGGCGGGCGGGGTGGCCCCGGCGGCGGCGGCCCCGACGCCGCTCACGCTGACCGTCGGGGCGAGCGATCCGCTCGTCGGCGGCACCGTCACCTATCGGTTGACGATCAAGAACGAGGGCAACTTCCCGGTCACCGGCATGAACCCGAATGGCCGGGCCTATAACCTCGACATCATCGACACCCTGCCGCCGGGCGTCACCTTCGAGAGCACCACCGCCCCGGCCGCGCCGACGATCACAACCCTCAACCCCGGTGCCTCCGTCGTTAACCAGCAACAGAAACTGACCTTCACGAACCTGACCGATATCGTGGTCGGGCAGACGTATACGATCGAGATCGTCGGGAAGCTGAACAGCGCCATCCCGCCGCAGACCGCGCCGCCGAATGGCCTGACGAATGTCGCCAGCGCGCAGGCGAACGCGAACCCGCGCCTCCCCGGCGATCCGGCGCAGGGCTCGGGCGATGTCAGCACCACCAACTCGGTCCTGCCGTTCCAACTGACCAACAAGGCGGTGCAATCGACCGGCGTCGGCCAGGCGACCGGCGGCGTCGCCCTCGACGCCGACCCCGTGGCCCCCGCCACCTGCGCCGCGCCGGGCGGCGGCCTGATCAATCGGGCCTACTCGTATGCGCTCGTCGTGACGAATAATGCGGTCGGTATCAGCAGCAATCTTCAGGTTGTGGATACCCTGCCGTACGGGGTCGTCTACTGCGGTACCACGACGGGGATCGTCCCCGCCGTCACCTACAACGCCGACGGCACGACCACCTTGACCTATACCCTCCCGAATCTGGCGACGAACGGCACGCTCACCCTCACGCCGCAGGTCGCCATCCCCTACACCTATCCGAGGCAACAGGGCGGCACGACGATCGTGAACGCGCTGGCGGGCCAGGTGCTCAACGACGATCTGGCGCTCACCGCGACGGCGACGCTGACCGGCCCTACGCGAACGTCAACTACACCGCCGGGCCGCGCGAAGCGACGATCACCGCGAAGCGGACGACGATCGACAAGTCGGCGAACGCGGATACCAACGGCTTGAGCAGCGTGCCGGGGACGGTCGTGCAAGGCTCGCGGATCGCGTACACGCTGGTCGTCGCCACCTCGGACTATTACAACGCCTCGAACGTGGTCGTGAGCGATACCCTGCCGAACGGGCAGATCTACGTGCAGGGGCAGGGGACCGCGCCCGACACGACGCCGACCACCGCCGGCGACGGCACCACGCTGATCACCTGGTCGATCCCCGCCGCCAGCACCACGGCGGGGACGAACACGACGATCACCTTCTACGCCGACGTCCGCACGGATTACGCCAGCAACAGCGCGCCGGTCGTCTCGGCCGATACCTTCAGCAATAGCGCCAGGGTGGACTACACCGCGACCAGCACGATCAACCCGGCGGTCACCAATACCAGCAGCGACAACGATAGCGTCGGGCAGCCGACCGCGCTGCCGACATTCAGCAAGACGGTGACGGCGGTGACGCGCGGCAACGGGGTCGTCCCGGCGATCTCCGACGGGCGGGTCATCAACGACCACGAGGCGCGGGCGGCGGTCGGCGACATCGTGACCTTCCAACTCGACTTCGCCACCGGCCAATATCTCGACGCGAAAGACATCGTCCTGACCGACATCCTCCCGCCGAACTATCGGTACGTGCCGAACTCATCGAGCTACAGCGGCAGCTATATCGCGGCCAACGGGCTGATCAACGGCGTCACGCCGGTGTCGGGGACCACCGAGCCGACATGCGAAGGTGCTTGTACTCCCGGCGCGCTGCTCGGCTACGAACTCAGCGGCGTGAGCGGCGGGACGGCGAATATCGCGCCGAAGGACACCACGCTGCGGATCACCCTGCGGGCGCGGGTCGAGAGCTATCTCGCGGCGACCCCCGACAACCTGGGCAAGCTCAGCGGCGACAGCACCACCGGGATCGCCTACAGCCTGCGCGACACGGTTAAGCTGACGACCCTCCAGCCGTCCGTGACGATCACCAAGAGCAATACCCCCTCGACCGGCGTGCAGGGCGGGCAGATCATCAGCTACGCGGTGACCGTCGCCAACGGCGGTACCACGACCGCATTCCAGATCGCCGACCTGGTCGATACCTTCCCCACGAATATCCGCTACTGCGACTCATCCGATACGCCCGCCTGCGCGGACCCGACGATCACCGCGGCGGGGGCGGCGACCCTGGTGACGCCGGTGAGCAAGGCGTTCAACGGCACGGTCACCTTCAACGCCGTGCAAGACCTCGCACCGGGGCAATCGTTCACGATCACCTATCAGGGGGTCGTCCGCACGAACCCGGCCCCGGTCGTCGGGACCACGGAGACGAATAACGCGAATATCGCCTCCTACTCCTCGCAACCGGCCGGGGTCACCCCGGCGCAGACGCGGTCGGCCTCGGGCCAGAGCACGTTGCGGATCGGCGGGGACGTCCTGACGAAGGACGCCGCGCTGGTCACGCCGTCGGTCGATACAACGGCCTATAGCGACGGCACCCGGGTGACGATCGGCGACCGGGTGAATTACACCCTGACCTATACCCTGACGGCGAACACGCAGATCTATGAGGGGGAGATTCGCGAGTGCCTGCCGTACGGCTTCCGCTACGTGGCGGGCACCTTCCAGGCGCAGCCGACGACCGGCACGTTCCCCGGCCCGGGGGCGCTCCCGACCGCGGCCACCGTCACGTCGCGCGCCGGGGCGAACCCCTGCCCCTCGACCCAACAGGAACTCCTGATCCCGATCGGCGATCAGAATAATCAGGGCCTCGGCACGGCGGTCCTGACGATCACCTTGCAGGCGCTGGTGACCGGCACCGACATCAACGACACCAACGTCTTCACGGCCGCGAACACCCTCTTCTTCGATAAGCGCGCCGACGGGCAGGATAACTACAACCGCGCCTACTTCTACCGCGCGACCACCGATGGCGGCACCGCGACGCAAC
>DATCMP010000815.1:0-9438 GCA_036563365.1 Thermomicrobiales bacterium | reverse complement strand
GGGGAGGTCTTGGTCCGCCCGGTCGGTGACACCCATACGCCACGCCGTCACCCCATGCGAGTTCGGGCGAGCCTATCATCGCCACGTCGCGTAATCGCACACGACCCCGAACGCAACACCAACCAGGAGAGGAACTCGATGCGCGCTGATGCCGATGCGATCGTCGTGGGGGCCGGGCTCGCGCCGATGGCGAAGTCGCCGGGTTCGGCGGCGGCGGGCTGCACGGCTACAGCGCTCTCGAAGGAACCTTCCTCGGCGGTTGCCTCTTCTCCGGGCGGATCGCCGGTCGCGAGGTGGCCGCAGCGCTCGGCTGAGGGAGGCAGTGGTTGGGCGGCAACTGTGCTCCGGTAAGGGTGCCACACACCGCAACGCCGCCCGCCTGCACAACGATCGGGGAATGTCCTCCACGGCAAGGCCGTTACCGTACTGCACTACCGTTACCGTGCGCCGCGCGTGTATGGGTGGCGGGTCGCAGCGATAGCCGCACGCGATAGCAGCACGAAGGAAAGCAGCACGAAGGGAAGCGAGGGAGGACACCGATGCCACTTAAGGGAGAGTACGCGCCGAGCACATCCGACTGGGCGCGCGAGCAGGCCGAGCGCTACGAGGCGTCCGGCGGCACCGAGGAGACGACCTTACGCGGGATGCCGGTCATCATCCTGACCTCCATCGGCGCGAAAACCGGCCAACTCCGCAAGACCGCGCTGATGCGCGTCGAGCACGACGGCGAATACGCGGTGGTCGCCTCGCTCGGCGGCGCACCCAAGCACCCGGTCTGGTACCACAACCTCAAGAAGAACCCGCACGTCGAGTTGCAGGACGGCCCGGCCAAGGGCGATTACGAGGCCCGCGAAGTCACCGGCGACGAAAAGGCCGTCTGGTGGGAGCGCGCGGTCGCCGCCTACCCGCCCTATGCGGACTATCAGGCCAAGACCACCCGCCAGATCCCCGTCTTCGTCCTCAGGCCGATCACGGGCGAATAGATACCCCGCACGCCCGGCGCTCATTGCTGCGCGCCGGGCGAGTGCAGCCGCGGATGCCGCCGCCCGTGGCATCACGCCGTCACGGCCAGGCGCGCCCACAACACGCCGTTACCGCGATTGCTCGTCGGTGCGGGCGCGGTGGCGGGCGCGGAGGGCGGCATGGAGGTTAAGGCACCAGCAGCCCCCCGCGTCGCCGACCCCGACCAGCGGGTCGGTGCGCTGCCCAGGGCGTGCAACGCTTCGACAAGAACCATGTACACCACGTCAATGCAGTCACCGTCGAAGTGCTCTCCGCCCGAAGGTGTGGTGTTTCAGATCGGAGCCGCGGGAGTGGCAATAAGCAAGCGGTGTGTGAAGGTATCGAGCGAGAGGAGTGCGTGGTGGCGGAGATGTCGGTTGCCGAGCGGGATGCGTTCCTCCGGGAGGCGCGGATCGGAACCCTGGCGACGCTGGATACGGGCGGTGGGCCATTGGCGATCCCGATCTGGTACGAGTGGGACGGGGCGCGGGCGCGCATCTTCTCGTCGAGTCGGTCGCCGAAGGTGGCGCGGCTGCGGCGCGACGGGCGGGTTTGCCTCACGGTGGCGGAGCCGGTGGGGGTGCCGGAGGCATGGGTGGCGATCGAGGGGATGGCGACGATCGAGGAGGGGACGGGGTTCGCGCTCGCGCAGCGCCTCGCGCCCCGGTATTACCCCGCCGAGCAGGCCGAGCGGACGTTGGTCGCCTGGGAACGCGTCGCGCCGGACTGGGTGACGATCGTGGTCGAGCCAAGCCGCATCCGGTCATCGGCCCCGGAGTGAGCGCGAGGGGATCACTCGTCGTGGCGCGTCGCGCTGCGCCCGACGGGTGATCTCCCCGGCGTCCTACCCGCCTGCGGCCTCGGTTGCATCGTTGCCACCGGCACCGGCGCCGATCGACACCCAAGGGAATGGTCGCCGTCCCCACCGCCACGATCGTGCAGCGGGGCCACCCGTCGCCGACTCAGCGTGGCGACCAACGGGCGAAGCGGCGCGTTCGCACTCACCAGACCGGGCGTAACTGCCGTGGCAACGTCCCCCCCGCCGTCGCGGCGACGAGGCGGCGGAGGTCGGCACGCAGCTCGGCCAGCCGCTCCGAGCCGAGGAGCGCCGCCCACTCGGCCTCGATCGCGCCCAGGATCGCGGCGCTCTCGCGCAGGCTGTCCCACCCCCGCTCGGTGAGGGCGATGATCTTGCCGCGCCGATCGTCGGGATTGGGCTGCCGCGCGACGTACCCCCGCTGCTCCAGATACTCGATCATCTGACTCGCGGCCTGCTTCGTCATCCCCAGAAATGCCGCCAATTCATTCCCGGTCGCCCCGCCCTGGGCGATCCGCTGGAAGGCGAAGCCGTGCGCCGGGCGTAGGTCGTCGTAGCCGCGCGCGGCGAGTTGTCGGTGGAGTTCGTCGATCACCGCCCGCGAACCGAGGGTGAACAAGAGCGGCAATTCGATACTGGGCATACTTTCCACGATACACCTCCCGCGCGCATAGTCAACTCCCTTGACTATATCCCCTCCGCCTGCTATCCTGCCAATGTGGTCAAGTAGCTTGACCACATTGGCAGGATAGCGGCGAGTGAAAAGCAGGCAGGAGGGTCGGGATGTCGGTCGAGGCGAACAAGGCGTTGGTGCTCAGCTACATCGAGGATGTTTGGAATGGGCGCGATATGGCGGCGCTCGATCGCCTCCTCGCGCCCACGTATTACACCCATTCGTATGAGCCGCGGAATCGCGCGGGGCTGGAAGGCACACTGGCGCTGACCACCGCCGCCTTCCCCGACCACCAAACGATCATCGAGGCGATCAGCGCCGAGGGTGACACGGTCGCCACCTGCGAGACATTCCGGGGGACGCACACCGGCCCATTCCGAGGTCTACCCGCCTCCGGCAAGCCGTTCGCGGTCGGGCGCTACCAGTTCTTCACCGTCGCCGATGGCGCGATCGTCGCGCACCGCGGGCTGCTCGATCTGCCGAGCCTGCTGCGGCAGATCGGCGCGGCAGGCTGATTCGGGCGTTGTTGACTCGTGGAAGTATTGTGGCCGGGAGAGGTTCTTGACAATGTTGATTCTCTAAGATAGGATACGCCCAACAATCGAATAACACTCCACTCTTATCCAGAGGGGCAGAGGGACCGGCCCGATGAAGCCCCAGCAACCACCCGCTCGCGCGGGCAGGTGCTAACTCCGGCAGTGCAGACTGGAAGATGAGAGGTGGCGCAACCCTACCGACAGTCTGTGCGGTCTTGGAGCGGCAACCCTCATCCGATGGTGAGGGTTTTTTTGTTGAGTAGCCAGTAGCCAGTAGTCGGTAGTCAGTGGGGTGTCAGCGGTACTGCGCCAAGAGTTTGGCACTGTGCCGCACGAGCAACTGACTACTGATTACTGGCTACTGGCTACTCTCAGAGGAGGAACGATGAGCACGACGAACGGGCACGGCTTCGAGACCTTGGCATTGCACGCGGGGCAGACGATCGACCCGGCCACGAAGTCGCGCGCCGTGCCGATCTACCAGACGACCTCCTACGTCTTCGATAACGCGGATCACGCGGCGAACCTCTTCAATCTCTCCGAGCCCGGCAACATCTACACGCGGATCATGAACCCGACCACCGATGTCTTCGAGCAGCGGATCGCGCAACTCGAAGGGGGCGTCGGGGCGCTGGCGGTCGCCTCCGGGCAGGCGGCGCAGACGCTGGCGATCCTCAACATCCTCTCGGCGGGCGATGAGTTGCTGTCGGCCACCAGCCTCTACGGCGGCACCTACAACCTCTTCGCGCACACCCTACCGCGCCTCGGGATCACCGTGAAGTTCGTGGACCCGACCGACCCGGAGAATTTCCGCCGCGCGATCGGCGAGCGGACCCGCGCGATCTACGCCGAGACGGTCGGCAACCCGAAGCTCGACACCCTCGACATCGCGGCGGTCGCGGCGGTCGCGCACGACGCCGGGATCCCGCTGATCATCGACAACACCTTCCCCAGCCCCTTCCTGGTGCGCCCGATCGAGCACGGCGCGGACATCGTCGTCCACTCGGCGACCAAATTCATCGGCGGCCACGGCACCAGCATCGGCGGGATCATCGTCGATGGCGGCAAGTTCAACTGGGCCAACGGCAAGTTCCCGGCCTTCACCGAGCCGGATCCCTCGTATCATGGCCTGCGCTACGCCGAGGCGCTGGGCGAGTTGGCCTACATCATCAAGGCGCGGGTGCAACTGCTGCGCGACATCGGCCCGGCCCTCTCGCCATTCAACGCGTTCCTCCTGCTACAAGGGTTGGAGACGTTGCCGCTGCGGATGGAGCGCCACAGCCAGAATGCGCTGGCGGTCGCGGAGTTCCTGGAGGCGCACGAGTCGGTCGCCTGGGTCAGCTATCCGGGGTTGGCGAGCCACCCCACGCATGAGCTCGCCGCGCGCTACCACCGGGGCGGCTACGGGGCGATCATCGGCTTCGGCGTCAAGGGCGGCCTGGAAGCGGGCAAGCGCCTGATCGACAGCGTCAAGCTCTTCTCCCTGCTGGCGAATGTCGGCGACGCGAAGTCGCTGATCATCCACCCGGCCAGCACCACCCACGTCCAACTCGCCCCCGAGGCCCGCGCCGCCACCGGCGTCACCGACGACTTCATCCGCCTCTCAGTCGGCATCGAGTCGATCAAGGACATCCTGGCCGACCTCGATCAGGCGCTCGCCGTGGCGGTCGGCGAAACGGCGCTCGCCGGTGCGCGGGGCTAGGGCGGCAGGGGGCGAAACAGGAGATGCGGAAAGATGGAGGGGGCGGGGAAAGTACCAACTACGAAGTACGAACTACGAAGTGATGGTGACACACGGTCCCCCCAATGCCCGGGGCCGTGGGGCCATCCTCCTCCCGCACTCGCCCACTCGCCCACTGACGACCACTACAGGAGGCACCCATGAACGCAGAGTACCTGTCCACCAAAGTCCACTCGGCGACGGTCGGTGTGGTCGGGCGCAGCATCAACCAGGCGCGGGATCAGCATTTCGTGATCGACAGCCCCGCGATCGGCTCGGCGTTGGCGTCGGGCGAAGCATTCCTGGCCGGGGTCTCGTCGTGCGGCGTGACGCTGGTCGAGCGCGCGGCGCACGATCTGCAGATCCCGCTGGAACGCCTGGACGTGACGATCAACGGCCTGCGCCACCCGGAGAAGACGAACCGCTACGCGCGGGTCGAGATGACCTTCGCGTTCGTCGGCCCGACCGAGGAGCAGGCCGAGACGCTGGTGCAACGCTACAAGGACAACTGCCCGCTCTACGGCACCGTAGCCGATGCGACGACGGTGGCGATCGCCGTCAGCACCATCCCGGCGCGCGAGGCGGCCATCGCCTGAGAGTCCGAGGGGGTGCCGCCCGGCGAACGTGGGCAAATACCGCGCGATCCTCTCCCCGGACAATCTGTCCCCGCGGGAGCGCAGGGGTGCGGGATACCAACGTCGCTGGGTGCGGTCGGGTCCTGCGCCGGTCCGTACGCAGCCGCCGCCCCAGCTTTGCCGGGGCGGCGGAATGCGACATCGTGACGGGATACTGGACCGGGGGGTGGAGAACCCCGCGCCGGTCGCCGCAGCGGGCGCTCAGGAATGTGCCGCGCCCGGCCTCGGCCCGCCCGGCGCGGCGATAACCGTGTTCTGGAAGGCGGCGATCCGCCACCCGGCGGGCGTGTGCGCCAGCACGAGCGTCGCGCGGGCCTGATTCTCCCGCACAGCCTCGCCGGCCGGGATACGCAGGTGCCAGGCGACGCGGGCGAGGGCGAGCCTCGGGACGAGGGCGCGCACCCCCTCCACGATGCTGCTGTTGGTGCTGCCGCGATAGACGGTATCGAAGATCTGCTGGTGACCGGCGGCGATCGCCGCCCGACCTTTGACATAGAGCCCATAGATGTTCACGAAATCGGCGTCCTCGGTAAACCACGCGGCGTAACCGGCCCCATCGGCCGCATTCCAACTCGCCACGAGCGCGGCCACGAGCGCCCGGATCGCCACCTCATCATCCTGCGTGAGCGTGCCTGCCATCTCTCCGTACAATTGGACCACGTCTTCCCTCCTAAAACTCTCAATCTGTTCAATCATGCCGACATCCTGTTGCAGACGCGCGGCGATCGTCCCCGCGCCGTCATCCCTTAGCGCACCGGTTCCGGTCCCTGCGCGAGATGGCCGTATTTCCCCGTCACTCTGCCGATGAGCCGCAACACCGGGAAGATCGTCCGCTGCACGAAGGCGGGGATATCGAGCAAAGCGAACTCGCTGCGGTACTTGTGCAGCAGGAAAGCCGCCTCGAAATCGTCCGGCTTCTTGCCGTGCTGCCGCGTCGAACGGTAGATCTCCGAGAGGAAATAGACCAGGTTATGCGGGGGTTGCACGTACCCGGTGCAGCGCAGCACCTGCTCACCCTCGGCCCAAAAACGATGCGCGATGCCGGCGGCGAACACAACGGTCTCACCAGGCTCGGCGTAGCGCGGCGATTCCCCCTGCACCTGATAGCCCATCCGCCCCGCGATCACCGTCAGCCCTTCCTCCTGCTTGAAATGGACATGCATCGGCGGGCCAGCGCCGGGTTGCACCTCGTTACGCACCTCCAGCCGCTCGCCGGTGGGCGTCGTCACCTGCCGCTCGAAGATCAAGGTCTCGCCCTGGCCGTTCTCGATCCGTAGGGGTAGGGTGGTCATCGGATACTCCTTCCATCAACAAACAGCAAAACAGCGCGACACGACAAAACAGTTCTGGACACCATCGCCTTCAACTGGCCGGTAGCCGCATCGTTGAACCGCAAAGGCTGTTCAGCGGCGAGAGGTACACCGTGCTCGCGCCACGGTATTCGCGGGTAGCGCCCCCGCTGGCAATTATTCCTGCGTCGTTTGCCACCTCCCTTCCGCGTTCACCGCATCCCCGGTGCATCACCGTGGATTCCATCATAGGGGCGAACGGCGGCGACGCCGTCATCCGAAAGGATGATCCGGCGTACACGGGGCGGGTGATTCACCTGGGTGATCGGGACATGGCCGGGGCGGGGACCGCCGTCCCGTCGCGCGTTCAGCCGACGCCGAGGTCGCGGGCGCGGGCGGCGGCGGCGGTGCGCGAGGCAACCCCCAACTTGGCGAGGAGCCGCGCGACGTGGGTCTTGACGGTGTTGGGGCTGATGAACAGCGCGTCGGCGATCGTCGCATTGCTCGCGCCGTCGGCCAGCAGGCGCAGCACCTCGACCTCGCGCGGGCTGAGGGTTTCACCGGTATCGGGGACGGTCACACTCGCCGTCGCCGGATCGGCGGGGGCGGCGGCCTCCAAAATATGCAGCGTCCGCGCGGCGAAGGCGGCATGGACCCCACGTTCGACGGCGAGGCGCAGCAACGGCGCGACGACCGGCCCGACCTTGAGGACGATCCCCGGCGTGTCGAGTCGTTCGCACTCTTCCAGCACCGGCCGGAGCGTCATCATTGCCTCGCGGGGGCGGCCCCACCGCTCGTAACAAAGCGCCAGCAGCAGTTGCGGGTGGTCGAGCCAGAAGAGGACCGTGTAGTACGGCGGGCGGAACGCGCTCGCCGCGCGCAGCTGGCGCTCCGCCTCTTCA
The DNA here is from genome assembly GCA_036563365.1 of Thermomicrobiales bacterium. GTDB lineage: Bacteria > Chloroflexota > Chloroflexia > Thermomicrobiales > CADCWN01 > CADCWN01. Next base: position 1,864 of record DATCMP010000815.1, on the reverse strand, counting down.
TAGCGCCCCGCGCTCATCGCGAGCAGACCGGCGAGGAGCGCCTGTGCCTGCGAGACGATCGGCAGATCGGGGAACGGCCCGCCGGTCGCCAGGCCCTCCGCCATCGCGCGCGCCTCGTCGGCGTGCCCCGCCAACCAGTGCGCTTTCGTGGCGAGATAGCGGTAGCCGGGGAGCCACATACGCAGGATCGTGTTCTGCCCGACCTCCGGTAGACGCCGATCGATATACTGCCCCGCCGCGATGGGGCCGACGCGGATCAGGGCGAGGGCGAAGCGGATCTGATCGATCCCCGGCTCGACGTCGGCGAGCCCGCGCAACTGTTCGACGAGCTGCTGGGCGCGATCCGTCGCCGCCGCCGCCTCATCGAGCCGCCCGCGCAGGAAATGGAGATACCCCGACAACTGCTCCGCCGTCGCGCGGATCAGCGACGGGGCATCGTTGAAGCGGCGCGGCGCGGCGTGGCAGTAGCGCTCCAGCGTCGTCGGCCCCGCCGGGCCGAGCGCCAGGGGCGGGGCGAGCGGCACCACATTCCAGATCGCCGGATCATCGGAGGCCAGCAGCAAATCGACCGAGGAGGTCACCGCCCCATCGACCGTCGCATAGTCGTCCAGGCGGATCCCCTGCCAGGCGCTGCCGATGTCGAGGAAGATCTGGATCAGCGGCGGGAGCGGGCCGCTCGCGCGCATCCGGGCGGTCAACACGGCCGCGCGCTCCGTATCGCCGCTGCGATCGGCGATGCTGATCAGCAACATCGTCGACTCGGCGGCCCGCGCGCGGTCCTCGTCGGCCAGGAGCCCAGTCTCCGCGCGTTCGAGGAGCGGCCGGGCCTGCTCCCACGCGCCGGTGTAGAAGGCGAAGGCCCCGAGCAGGTGGAGGAGCCGCGGTCGCGCCTCGCGCACGTCGGGTGGCAGGGCCACGATCCAGTCGTGCAGGCGGCGATACATCCCGTGCCGCGCGAAGTCCGCACCACGCTCCTCGATGATCCTAGCCGCCTCATCCCAGCGCTCCGCCGCGCAATAGTGGGCGATGGCGCGGGCGGGGTCGGCGCTGGCATCGCCCGCGCGCCCGTGGAGGCTGCGAATCCGTTCCGGCGACTCGCGCTGCAACCGCCCGCGCAGGAACGCGGCGAAAAGATCGTGGAAGCGGAAGGTCGTCCCCAGCCCATCGTCTGCGCCGCCGAGCGTCAGGAAGAGATTGCGGCGATAGGCCAGGTCGAGGAGATCCGCCGCATCGTCCCGCCCGGTCACGGCGCGGCAGAGGGCCGGGGCCAGCTCTGGGAGGATGGAGGTGTCGAGCAGGAACCGCTGCAACTCCGGCTCCTGCTGCCCCAGCACCTCCTCCGCCAGGAAATCGAAGATATAGCGCCCCTCCTCGCCGAGCCGAGTGACCAGCGCGCGGCGCTCCTCGGCGGTCGACAGCCGCCCGAGCATCAGGGCGAGGAGGCGGAGCCCCGCCGCCCAGCCCTCGACGCGACCGTGCAGGAGCAAGACCTCGCCCGGCGGCAAGGCGAGCGCGAGGCGATCATTCAGCAGGGCGCCGGTTTCGGCGGGGGAGAAACGCAACGCCTCCAGGCGCAACTCGGCGAGTTGCCCGCGCGCCCGCAGCCGCGCCAACGCGAGCGGCGGGTCGTAGCGCGTGGCGATCACGACGTGCGCGTCATCCGGCAGGCGTTCGAGCAGCTGATCGAGCGCGGCGTGGATCGCGGCCTCGCCGATCGCGTGCAGATCGTCGAGGACCAGGACGAACGGGCCAACCGGCGCGACGACGAGATCATTGATCAGCGTGCCGATCAGCCGGCGCAGTTGCAAGCCCGGCTCCGGCAGACTATCGAGTACCGCCTCGGTCGCCCCGCCGAGCGTGGGCA
>DATCMP010000809.1:0-4739 GCA_036563365.1 Thermomicrobiales bacterium | reverse complement strand
ATCGGAATTTGCGCCTGAGCCGACCGAGCTATGGACTCGCGCCGAGATCCTAGAGACGGCTGCACGCCTTGGAGTGCGCCGTCCTGATGGGCGCCCAGTTGATGACCGCACGCTGCGTTTTTGGGAAGAGAATGGAATAATCCCGCGCGGTATTGAGGGGAAGATTGACGGCCGTGGTTATACCTATCGCCTGTATCCGTGGTGGATAGTGGACCTGCTTTATCAGGCATGTTGCTATCAAAAGGCAGATGTGCGTCTTGGGGACTTGCCGGTACGTATGAGGCAAGAAGCGCAAAGTCTATCGTTAGGATCGACCCTTGCGCGTCCTAAAAACTCGCAGCAGTATGGCGAGAAAAAGTCGTTTTGGAGCTATATCTCTCAGGCTTTGCGTGAGCCGACTTTGCCGCCGTTTGTTCGTCCCCTTTTTAGCATAGGTGACATACAAAGCCAGCTCAACGAGATGTTGCAGGTTTTCGCTCTATCGCAGGAACGGGAAGGCATTGGTCGAGCAGAACGGGCGCGAGTACAGCTTTTCGATAGCGCTGGGATGGAGTTGAGTACATACGAAACCGATTTCCGTTACACCCCACTTTCGCCCGAGCGGAAGGAAAGCCTTACTCAAGCGCAAGCGAATATCAAGGTGACTGTTGCACCATCGCCGAAATCTGGTACCACTGAATGAAACGTTTTACTGCGCCTTTTCGGTGCCAGTAAAACAGTATTTTTGCTGCTAGAATTGATAAATATGCTGCCAGGGTGTATCGTGTCCTTGGGGTGTTAGTACAGATGTACAGCACCTTACACCACGAAGGAGGGGTAATCGCATGGTGGCAATGATTGAGCCGCGATACATGGAAATTGGCGATGCGGCACGTGCGCTCGGTGTTGCCGTCGAAACCCTGCGGAAGTGGGAGCGTGAGGGCAAGCTCGATCCGCCGATTCGCACGATGGGTGGGCGGCGTCTCTTTGATCCGGAAGTGATTGAGGAGTTGCGGGTGCAGCGCCAGGCGCGACAAGAGGCGGGTTCGCCGAAAGCGGCGGCCTAATAAAGCAATGACCGCCGGGGTCAGACTCCTACATCAGTCCCCGGCGGTCATCGGCCCATTGTTTTGTAGCGCAAACGCGACCAACGACAGCGCTACGCAATGCTCTGAGTGCGATTATAGCACTCGGCAAAGGATGGTCAACTCCTATGCCACCGATCCATTCGTCCCAGTCCCCTCACGCCATCGTTTATCGGAATGGCTGCCAGATCTTCCTCCCTCGCTACGATCAAGCCTTCGTCCAGCTCCTCAAGCGGTTGGTGCCGCCGCACTGCCGGGTTTTCCACGGCGGTCATAACGCCTCGTACACCATTGTTACGCCCTGGCATACCAAGGCGATCGCGCTCGCGGGCGAGTTCTTCCTCGATTTCACGCGCCACCACACCGACGAGCCCTACACTTTTCCCGGCGACGACCGGCATCTGGTGCTTGGCCAGCGGCGGAAGGTCGGGACCCGATGACACTCACCACTCGCCCCGCTGTCATCCCACTGGCGAATGTCTCGGACTTCCCACCCGAGCTTGTAACCGACACAGTTCGCAATTGGACCGCCTACGACCTCGAACCCCGCGACGATGGCTTCGCAAAGATGCCGATCAATCCCCACAACGGGCGACGAGCGAAGTCGAATGATCCGACCACCTGGGGCACCTTTGCGGAGGCCCACGCCTTCGCCAAGCGACGTGGTATGGGCGTCATGCTGATGCTCGCCCCGCCGCTCGTCGGCATCGACATCGATGATTGTCGCGATCCGGAGACCGGTGAACTGACGCCGGTGGCAACCTCGGTGGTCGGCGAGATCGACACCTATTGGGAGGTCTCGGTCAGCCGCACGGGCCTGAAAGGCGTGGCGTACGGCACCAAACCCGGCACGCGCTGCCGGCGCAAAGGGTTGAAGATCGAGATATACAGCGAGCGTCGGCCCTTTGCCCTGACCGGCCAACGCCTCCCCGAGGCCCCGCTGGCGATCAACGATTGCCAGGAGGGGATCGACTTCATTTATGGTGCGGCGTTCGGCGACGAGCAGGCTACCCCGACTGTGGCCTGGAACCCCGCCGCGATCACCGACGACGACGACCAGGCAGTGCTCGACTCGCTCCGCAACTTCCGCAACGGGCCGAAGTTCGACCGCTACTGGAATGGGCAAGATGACGGCGACCCGAGCGGCGGCGACCAGGGCCTCGCCAACATGATCGCCTGGCGCGTCGGCCCCGACCCGGCACGCATCGAGGCGATCTTCAACGCCTCGTCGCGGGCGGCCCGCGACAAGTGGCAGCGCCGTCCCGCCTATCGCGAGGGCACGATCCGCAAGGCGATCGACCGGTGCAATGGACAGTTCTACGAGGCGCGCCCGGCCCCTCGCCCGTTCATCGCCCCGGCTGTGGATGAAACACGTGTTTCATCCGAGCAGGCCGACCCGGTGCTCGCCGAGTATCTGGCGCTCCCCCACGAGGAACTGGCGCGGCGGGCGTATCGCGCCGAGCAACTGGCGGCGCGGGCGCAGAAGACCCTCACCAGCGTGATCAAGGTCCGCAGCAATCCCTTCATCAAGGCCGAGCGCGACACCCTCACCGCCTGCATCGTGGACATCAAGGCCGAGCGGGCCAATGGGCGCGGCGATGCCGAGGGCTGGGTGCGCCAGCCCGCCGTACGCATCGCCGACACGGCGGGTAAGGGCGACAAGACGGTCAGCAAGCATCGCCACCTCGGCGAGGAGTGGGGGCTCATCGAGTTGAAGCTGGTGCAGGAGACCGACCAAACGACCGGTCAGCGTCGCACCGTGACGTATGCCCGCACTACGCAGGATCCCGATGAGGCGCTCGACGCGCTGGTGACACTGAATCCCGATCGCGGTGAGAAGAAGGATTGGGGTGGCAAGCGCGAGCCCTGCCCGCGTTGCGGCTCGACCAAGACCCGCACTGTGATCTACTGCGGCGAGTGCGATCTCGTGTTGAAGGAGACGGTCAAAGAGGGCGACGACGGAGCACTTCACGATCTGCCGACCGACGATGCCGACAATGTGCCCCCCATGCCCATCGAGGAGCTCGCGGCGGTGCCGCCTACATATCCCCATGCGCCACTCGCCAATATCCGCGAGGATGATCCCGCCGATCGCGACGATTGGGATCCTTACGAGTGCAACCACCCCGGCTGTGTGCGGCCGATCGTCATCGGGCAGCGCTATTGTGGCGAGCATCGCAGCAAATATGTGTTCGGCGCGCACGTCATCCCGCCCGCCCGCCGCGACGGGGCCGGCGGGATCGAGCCCCCGCCGGAAGACCATTGGGAGCCGCCGACCGAGTACGACGCCGACGACCTGGATCGGGTCGAGGTCGCGCCCTTGCGTGGCCGCATCGTGGAAACCCCGCAGGGTCTGCGGGAGGTGTTCACGCTATGACGGTCGGGGCTTTCATGGATAGCCTGGAGCGCCAGGGCGTGGCGTTCGATCTGGTCGATGGGGTATTGCAGGTCTCGGCCCCCCTGGGCGTGTTGAGTGAGGCGCAGCGGCAGGAGTTAGTGGCCCGTCGTGCCGAGGTTGAATATCTGGTGCGCCTGGCGCTGACGCCTTCACCGCCCGCTGAGGGGTGGGTCGCGGTCGATGAGCAGCACGCGCAGATGCCGCTCGGGCAGGTGGCGTGATGCCCTCTTTGCGACGATCGCAGGAGTGCCGAGGGGTGCAGGTGGTCACGTGCCCTGGGGGAGTAACGAGCGCCGATCCGGTGGTGCGGGCGACGGCCGAGATGACCACGCCGGACCTGGCCGCGATCGCCGCGCTCGATGCCGCGCTGGCTGCGTGCGGGATCGATGTGGGCACGGTGGAGGAGGTGCGCCGATGCCCGCTCACCGGCGCCCGCAGCTGACGCCGACGCAGTGGCTCGTCTTGGAGCGGCTAGCGGCTGGCGACAGCAACACCGAGATCGCGGCGGTGCTAGGGATCACGCTCGCCACCGTCGCGACCCACCTCCAGGCCATCTACCAACGCCTGCCCCATGCGAACCGAGGCGGCAAGCGCGCGGCGGCGGTCGCGTGGTATCTGCGCGAGGGCCATACGTACCACGAGGAAGGGCGTTGATCGTCGCGTGACGGGCCACCATCGACGCTGAGCGGGCGCGTACGCCGCGGGACGCCGACACCGGCCCTGACGATGGGGATACCGGCGAGGCGTGGGCAGTGGGTGTGTGAGCAAGCCGGCGAATGCGGTGCGGCCTGATCGTGCGCTGGGTGAGGGCGCCCGCAGAAGAATGACCAACCTAAAGGGAGGGGGAGGGGATGCAGCTGTTGATCGGGTTCTTCGACGTGGCGACCGGGGATGTGCTGTTCTCGACGAGCCGCATGACGATCGTCCCGCGGCTGTACGAGCATCTGCTCTATCAGGGCGCGCGGTACCGGGTCACCTACGTGGAGTACACCCCGAACAGCGACGGCTCGATCGTCTCGGTGCGGGTCGATCTCGCGTCCGCCTGATCCGCGGCACCCGTCCCTCTGCAAACCGCTCGCAGGATACTTGACACGATGCGACTAAAGTTGTATATATATTTCCAGTCTCACCCATGGGGCACCACCAGGTGAGCGCGGTTGATTGGCGACGATCAGCAACGGTCAGCAGGAGGTGTGATGATGGCTCCTCGAGTACGGACTCCCTTCGAGTCGATGCTCAGCCTACGCGACGCGATGGATCAGCTCTTCGATACGCAG
>DATCMP010000805.1:0-3357 GCA_036563365.1 Thermomicrobiales bacterium | reverse complement strand
GTCGGACCTGCTGCGCGGGCTGCAGTGGTGCTACAACCCCCGCGCGGGCTACGGCAGCAGCGGCCCCATCCGCGTGGTGAGCGTCTCGATGAGCGCCGGCACCGCCGAGAGCTACAAGACCAGCCCGGTCTGCGCGGCGGTCGAGCAGCTGTGGTTCGGCGGCGTGGTGGTGGTGGTGGCCGCCGGCAACCGGGGCAGCGCCGGCGACGCCACCTGGTACCCGCCGGCCAACGACCCCTACGTCGTCACCGTCGGCGCCTACGACGACAACCTGACCCTCCCCAACAACGACGACTCGCAGCTCTTCTTCTCCAGCCGCGGCAAGACCCAGGACGGCTTCGCCAAGCCCGACGTCCTCGCCCCCGGCCGCAAGATCGTCTCGACCCTGGCGTCGGCGACCTGCACGCTGGCCAGGCAGTTCCCCGGCCGGATCACCGACGCGAGCTACATCCGCCTGTCGGGCACCTCGATGGCCACCCCGATGGCGGCGGGGATGGTCGCCCTGCTGCTGGCGCGGTACCCGAAGCTGACCCCCAACCAGGTCAAGGGCATCCTGCTGGGGTCGACGCGCGCCTACCCCGGGCAGGTGGCCGGGGCGGCGGGCGAACTGCTGGCCAACCAGATCATGACCAAGGCCGCCAGCGGGAACTACACCGCCGCCAACGCCGGGCTCACCCCCAACAGCGGCATCGCGGCGTCGAGCGGCACGGTCGCCTGGAGCCAGGCCTACTGGGACCAGGCCTACTGGGACCAGGCCTACTGGGATGTGATGGCTAACTACGACTAGCCGCGAGGAGGCAGCGTGAACAGCAGCGTCGCGCGGGCATCCGCCCACCCCACCCCTGCCTACTGGGACGTCTGAGCGGACGCCGCGCAACCGCGGGAGCACGACAGACCCGTGTCGCGTTCGTGCGAGTGGCGCGGCACGGAGCGAGGCCCGTGGTGCGGTACGTATGGGCGGCCTGCGGCCAGCTCCCGGGCAGCCGCGAACGACAAGATGCCGACGACGTTGTAGGGTCGTCGGCATCTTGTCGTCACACGCGTTGGAGCGCCGATCGGGCCAGCCCGTTGAGAAAAGGCTTGGGCCGCGGCATCGGCGCGCGTTTCCGGCACGCAACGCCGCTCGTGAGGCTGCTCGCACGGCGTTGACGCCTTCGTCGTCCCCTCGAGCGAGAGCACTTCGGCTTTTTTCAACGGGCTGGCCCGATCCGCGAACCATTTGCCTCGCTCACTGCTTGGTACCGTGTGAGCGCATTCGGGGGACGCGTCGGCTCCCCGTCGCCTGTGGGATCCCCGTAAGCGGAGGGAATGCGCGACGGCGCGCGGGCCACCGACCTGCCCGTTCCCGCCCCGCCCCCGGTCCGGTGGTCGCGTGGCCCGGTCCGTGGTGCCCTCAACCCTTGCGCGCGACCGCGACGTTGCTGGGCTGCGGGAACGCCAGCCCGTCGTCATCGAGCGAGGTCGCCAGGTCGGCGGCCACCTCCGCGACGATCGCGGCCAGCACCGCCTCGCCCTGCGCCGCCAGGGGGCCGAGCATCGTCGGCGCACCCGCCACCGCCGCCCGCTTGAACATCCGGCGGCAACGACCGCAGCGGAAGGTGCGATAAGCGAGCGCAGTGCGGCGCGACTGCTCGATGGTCGCGGTCGCAGCACAGCGGGGGCAGGGCACGGGAACCTCCTTCACGCAGCGGCCAATACCGCTACGCTACCAGAATGTGGCCGCTCCCACCAGGCGTCGTCTGACTTCTGACGCATCCAAGAGCATAGCAATGAGCCCGATCAGGTTCAACCAGGTCGGTCGTCATTTCCGCATAGTACAGCCAGCACAGCCCGTCGCCCATGGGGGCAGGTGTTGTTGTCGAATGACCCACTTCGCGGTATGGTGTCCGCGCTACGGGCTCTTCCGCAATTCGCGTGAAGTGTGATCCGGGATAGGCCATTGGGGCCTGAATCAGGCAAGAACTGGCCACTTAACAGCCCCATATCGAGCAAATTTCGGCTATCATCCCCCACTTCGCCGGCCTTTTCGAGGTGGATCACGCGAATTGCGGATGAGCCGCACTACGGGGACAACCTCAGGTGTCTAGTGCAAGGAAGGACGGACAACGATGACCGGTGGACAGGCGTTGCACGAGCGGATCGCCGCGCGGGCGATCCCGGCGGGGGCGGTCGGGGTTTGGTGGCTGGGGCAGGCGAGCCTGGTGTTGAAGCTGGCGGGGCGAACGATCTACGTCGATCCGTACCTCGCGCCGAGCGCGCAGCGCCTCGTGCCGCCCGCCTTCACCCCCGAGCAGGTGACCGATGCCGATCTCGTCCTGCTGACGCACGACCACGGGGACCACATCGATCCGGCGGCCCTGCCGGGGATCGCGCTCGCCTCGCCGGGCGCACGTTTCGTCACGCCGCGCCCGACCGTCGAGCGCGTCGCGGAGCTGATCGGCGACGACGCGCGGATCGTGGCGGCGACGGCGGGGGTGGCGCTCGAGCTGGAGGGGCTGACGCTGGTGCCGATCGCGGCGAAGCATGAGGAGTTCGACGAGGACCCGGCGCTCGGCTTCCCCTACCTCGGCTACGTGATCCAGGCCGATGGGCTGACGATCTACAACGCCGGGGACACGATCCCCTATCCGGGCCTGGTGGCGTCGCTGCAAGATTTCGCGATCGACCTCGCGTTCATCCCGATCAACGGGCGCGATTTCTTCCGCACCAGCACCGATATCATGGGAAACTGCGATTATCGTGAGGCTGCCGAGCTGGCCGTACTGCTCGCCGTGGACACGGTGGTGCCGGTCCACTACGGCATGTTCGCAGGCAATACCGTCCCGCCGGGATACTTCGTCACGTACCTGGCCGAGCGCGCCCCGAGCGTCAACGCGCACATCATGGGCCGCTACGGGGCGTTCGTGTACCAGCGGCCCTAGCGGCGCATGCGGAAACGAGGGGCTCTCCTCGGATGCTGCTTGCCATGGGGTGAGGAGCCCAAGGCGCGGGTCGATAGCCTCCCCGCGTCAAGCGCACGCCCTGGTGGCCTCGCGCAGCCCGATCATGCGGGGGGTCTGACTTGCATCCTGTGCCCCGAGGGCGCGAGAGTGCGCCCCCGAGGCACGACGCGACTGACCGCCGATCCACGGTTCGCGCCAGGATTGCCGACGGAGGGATCGGGGCAGCCCGGGATCGACGCCCATCCGTCGCATCCGGGCCGGACGCGGCGACAATGACGCGCCGGGAATCGTCGTCGGTCCCCGTCAGACCTGTCGCGGTGGCCGACGCGCGCCGCCCGGCCCGCCGCCGTCGGTGCTGATGTCCTGACCGTTCACGAAGCTCGACTCATCCGAGGCCAGCCAGAGGATCGCGTAG
>DATCMP010000803.1:0-3152 GCA_036563365.1 Thermomicrobiales bacterium | reverse complement strand
GCGCCCGGATCATCGCGGGCATCGACTGCGCGGGCTTCGTCGTCAGGCGGGCGTGTGCCTCAGCGACTTGCTCACCGGAGAGGGTGCCCTTCGCCAGCGCCTCGGTCAGGACGCTATCGAGGTAGGCCCAGACATCGGCGGCGGGCTGCACTTCCGGCTTCGCCTCTTCGACTTTCTTCTCGTCCTTGACGTGCGTCAGGACGGCGTCGCGGGAGCCGTCGCGATAGTAGGTGACGCCCTTGCAGCCCTGGTCGAACGCGGCCATGTAGAGGCGCTTGACCTCTTCGACGGTGTGATCGTTCGGCGCATTAACCGTCTTCGAGATGCTGCTATCGGTGAAGCGTTGCACCGTCGCCTGCACGGCGATGTGCTCTTCCGGTGTGAGGCTGCTTGACGAGACGAAGTAGTCCGGCGCTTCCTGGCCCGGGTTCGCATCGAGCCACGCCTTCATCAGCTCGTGGTACATGATGTGCTCGCCGGTGCGGTCCACGCGCTTCATCGCGAAGGAGAAGACCGGCTCGATCCCGGACGAGACACCCGACAGGAGGCTGGTCGTGCCGGTCGGGGCCTGGGTCAGCAGGACCGCGTTGCGGATCCCCTTGGCCTGGATCTTGGCCTGGATCGCGTCCGGCAACTCGCGGATGAACTGGCCCTGCGGATACTTCTCGAAATCGAAGTGCGGGCAAGGGCCTTTCTCGGCGGCGATGTCGGCCGACATGTCGTAGGCCGAGTCGCGGATAACGCGGTACATCTTCTCGATCACTGCCGTCGATTCGGGGCTACCATAAGCAACGCCCATCTTGATCAGGGCATCGGCGAGGCCCATCGTGCCGAGGCCGGTGCGGCGGGTGCCGAGTTGTGCCTCGGCGTTCTCTTCGAGGAAATACTCATTGGCGTCCACAACGTTGTCGAGGAACCGGATCGCCACCCGGCTGTCGTTCGCCAGGGAGTCGTAATCGAACGTCCCCGCGCCGACCGGCCCGCTGACATAGGCCGAGAGGTTGAGCGCGCCGAGGTTGCAAACGCCCCAGGCCGGAAGTCCTTGCTCGCCACAAGGGTTAACGCAGCGGATATTCTCGTAATACCAGGTGTTGGAGCGCTCGTTGTAGCGATCCATGAAGACGAGGCCCGGCTCGGCGGTCGTCCAGGCGCGGGTGCAGATCAGATCCCAGGCTTCGCGCGCCTTGATCGTCTTGTGGATCTTGACCGTGCTCGCCAGTGATGGGTCGGCGGCGACGGCGGCGCGGGTCGGGAACTGGAGTTGCCAGTCGCCGTCTTCCTTGACCGCCTGCATGAAGGCGTTGGAAACGGCGACCGAGACGTTCGCGTGCTCGATCATCACCGGCTTGTTCGTCAGCGGATCGATCTGCTTGGCCGCGATGAACTCCTCGATATCCGGATGATCGTCATCGAGCATGATCATCAGCGCGCCGCGCCGCGTGCCGCCCTGCTGGATGACGCGCCCGGTGATCACCGAGTAGAGCTCGGCCCAGGAGACCGGCCCGGACGACGTGCCGTTGACACTCTTGATATAGGAACCGCGCGGGCGCAAAGTGGACAGGTTGACGCCCACGCCGCCGCCGCGCGCCATGATCTCGGTCAGGTATTTCAGGTTTTCGAGGATCCCGCCGCGACTATCGTCCGGGCTGGGGATGACGTAGCAATTGAAGTAGGTCACGGCGAAGCCGGTGCCCGCACCGGAGAGGATCCGCCCGCCGGGGACGAACTTAAATTCGTCCATCACCTCGTAGAAGCGCTCCTCCCACTCGGTGCGCTTCTCCTCGGTCGTCTCGACCGCCGCGATGCCGCGTGCGACGCGCCGCCACATCTCCTCGGGGGTTGTCTCTAAGGCTTTGCCGTTCTCATCCTTGAGCGAATAGCGGTCCATAAAGACTTTGCTGCGAATCCCCTCAAGGACGGTCCCCTGGGTGTCGGTCGGTCGGGTCTCACTGATCGTCATCGGGCTGCCTCCCCTGCCGTACTCGCGTCCCATAGCCCCTCTGCGGGGATACCGGTGCCATCGCGCGTGCGTGACCGCGAGTCCCTCGTCAAACGCCACGCGCCCCTCAAAATTGGGAAACCATCGGTTGCCTACCGAGATAAAGAAAGGCCGCCGAGTGATAGGCGACCGCTGCTACGGAAACGAGAAGAGCATAGTTTGTGCCATCCTGGCAAAACGCATGTTCTGTACGTTCACCTTCTCATAGTGTATAGATTTTCACCTACCTTGTCAATGATCGATCGTCCCGATCTTCATAAGTTCTTTAAGCGACTCGGCGACAATTATGAAGATGAGAAGGGCCATTAGCGGAGCCTTCTCAGCGGGGTCAGGTGAGGTATCCGGTGCCGATCCTGGCGTGATTCCTGCGTAGCGCTACCCCTTTAGGGCGTGCCGCATCGTCCGCTGAGGGGCACTACTGGCACAACCGCTCGGACTGTCTGCTCCCCGTGGCCGTGCTCGGTCCGGTCGATCGATCTGGTTTAGATGAGGGTATGGTGATGACACACGTACGACGACAACCCTGGCAACTCTTGATCGTCAGCATTCTGCTGCTCTTCAGCCTGGCGAGCTGTAGCCTTGGCGGGGCCACGCCGACAGCGACGAACGCCCCGGCGACGATCCCGGGTGGTTCTGCTGCGACAACCGGGCAACCGCTGAGTCAACCGCTCGTGGCCACGAGTACGCCCGCGCCGGTTGCTGGCGCGGCACTCCCGGATATAGCAAGCGTGGCGGCGAAGGTGCGCCCGGCTACCGTGCTCGTCTCGAATATCGCGACGGGCCGACCCTCACGCGCTAACCCGACCGGGAGCGAGGTGCCGCAAGGGGCTGGCACCGGGTTTATCATCGATGCCTCCGGGATCATCGTAACCAACGCGCACGTTGTCGCCGGGGCACAGAAGCTGACCGTGCAGCTGCCGCCGCCGGACGGCCGCGAGTTTGAAGCGACCCTCGTCGGGGCCGCCTCGAACAATGACCTCGCGGTGCTGCGGATTAACGCCACGAACCTTCCGACCGTGCCGCTCGGCAATTCTTCGCAGTTGCAGATCGGCGAGTGGGTCGTCGCGATCGGCAATGCCCTGGCCCTCGAAGGTGGCCCGACCGTGACCGCCGGTGTGGTCAGCGCGACCGGGCGCGATGCCCAGGAGCCGGG
>DATCMP010000184.1:0-4600 GCA_036563365.1 Thermomicrobiales bacterium | reverse complement strand
GCCGTTCACCCTCGATGGTGCTTGGGCGCGGTTGCGTGTTCCCCTCTATGTCGCCTGCGCGCCGCAGCCGGGCAAGACGATCGTCGCGATCGGCGGGACGCACGGCGACGAATATGAGGGGCCGGTCGGCCTGAAGAACCTCATCCATGAGCTTGATCCCTCCACCCTGGTTGCCGGACGGCTGATCATCATCCCGGTCCTGAACGTGCCGGCCTTCAAGGCGGCGCAGCGCGAATCGCCGCTCGATGGCGGCAACATGAATCGCGCGTTCCCGGGCAAGGTCGACGGCACGATCACCTCGCGGATCGCGCGTTTCGTCACCGACGAGGTGCTGGCACGGGCCGATGTAGTGATCGATATCCACGCGGCGGGGGCCGGGATGGAGATCGCCCGCTGCGCCTCCTTCCACGAGGTCGGCGACCCGGCACAGGCGCGGGCGATGACCGAGACGGCGAAGCTTTTTGGGATGCCGTTCGTGATGATCTACTCCAGCGGCTTCGGGGCGGGGTTGCTGACCGAGCAGGCCGAGGCGCTGGGCAAGGTCACGATCGGCGGGGAGTTCGGCTACGGCGCGTCGGCCGACTTGCAGGGGATCCGCTGGGCGCACGGGGGCGTGCTGAACGTGATGCGCCAGTTCGGTCTGCTCGACTCCCCGATCGTCGATCTCGTGCCGTCGACGGTCGATCGCCAGCGCGTCGTCGTCGCGACCGACATCGATCGCTACATCACCGCGCCGTTTCGCGGGATCAGCGAGCCGTTGGTGCCCCTCGGTGCCTACGTGACGAAAGGGACGCCTGTCGCGCGCCTCCACGACTTCGACCGGATCGATGAACCGGGTGCCACCATCTACGCCGATAACGACGGCTATGTGCTGATGCGCCGATTTCGGGCCGCGACCGAACAGGGCGACATGATCATGGTCATCGGTCAGGAGCAAGACTTCTGATGCGGGAGCCGGGTGGGGGGCGGCGAGGTGGTAGGGGCGGATCACTGACCCGCCTGGGTGGCGGCACTCATGTAGTCGGATATCTCGCACGTTTGACGGCGGATAGCGGTGCGGGTGCCGTTGCCGACCGGACGGGTCGGTGAACCACCCCTACCATCGGGGCGCGGCGCATGGCGCCGCGCCCCATGGCGAACATCGGGTGATTAGTAACGCACCGGCTTCCAACCCGGCTGAATCTTCTGCATCTCCGCGACATCGTCGCGCTTCGACAGTCCGGCGCGCTGGTACTGCTCGTGCAGGCGGGCTAGGGCATCTTCGTCCAGTTCCACGCCGAGCCCCGGCGTGTCATCGATGATGATGTTGCCGTCGGTGAACTGGCGTTTGCCGCCGACGATCACTTCCTCCTGCTGCCAGGGGTAGTGCGTGTCGCAGGCGTAGGTCAGATTCGGGATCGCGGCGGCGACGTGGGCCATCGCCATCAGGCTGATCCCCAGGTGACTGTTCGAGTGCATCGAGACGCCCCAGCCGAAGACGCGGCAGAGCTGGGCCAGCTTCACGGTGGCGCTCAGGCCGCCCCAGAGGTGGTGATCGGAGAGGAGGATGTCGATCGAGCCGCGCTCGACCGTCTCCGGGATGTCGGCCCAGGAGGTCGTACACATGTTGGTCGCGAGCGGCATCGCGACGCGCTTGGCGACCTCCGCCATGTTGGCCTTGCCGTCGGTCGGGTCCTCGTAATACTCCAGCTTCCCTTCGAGGCGCTTGCCGATCCGCTCGGAGGTCTCGACACTCCAGATGCAGTTCGGATCGATCCGCAGTGGCACCTCCGGCCCGAATGCCTCGTACATCGCCTCGATCGTCGCCGCTTCCTCATCCGGCGGCAGCACACCCGCCTTCAGCTTGATACTCTTGAAGCCGAAGCGGTCCATGAACTCGCGCGCCTGCTTCACCATCCCCTCGGGGGACAGGGCTTCGCTGGCGAGGTAGTCGTCGCGCTCCTGCGCCGCCGTCGATTGCTCGGCCAGGCCGTCGGTGCCGCCGATCCCGGCGTGCTTGTAGAAAAGATAGGCGGAGAACGGCACCGCTTCGCGGAAACGACCGCCGAGGAGATCGGCCACCGGGCGACCGGTCGCCTTGCCGATGATGTCGTAGCAGGCGACCTCGATCGGCGAGAAGCTCTGTACCGGCGACGAGAGGGTGCCTTCCCACGGGCGGTCTTTGTTCGGCGCGGCGGTCGGGTCGCCGGCGATCGCCGCCTCGATCCGCGCGAGATTGTACGGATCCTGGCCGATGACCCGATCGCGCGCCGCCGTCAGGTCGCGCAGCGGGATCGCGCCGCCATAGGTCTCGCCCAGGCCGGTGATCCCCTCGTCCGTCGTCAGTTGCACGATCGTCCGCAGCGCGTAGGGCGCGTGCAACCCGAATGCGCTGCGTAGCGGCGGATCGGCCATCGCGACCGGCACGATCCGCATCTCTCGAATCTTCATCTATTCCTCCCGAATATGAGCAATTCACGCAACGCGTTTGATGACACCGATCCCTCGGCAAAGCGATACGGTCGGTGCTGAGAGCGTGCGCGGAGTATATCGCGAAAGCGGATTCGCCGGGTGGCGTCTGTCGTGGGGGCGGGATTCAACCGCCCATCTTTGGAGGAGACGGGCGTTGAAGGTATCCGGTCTCAGTCGTGTCCCGCTGTCGCGCGCGTCAGGTTTTGCTCAACGAGTACTGGCTCCTGCACTGGTGCGGCCAGGGGCAGCGTGAAGGCGAATACCGCCCCTTCGTGCTGTCGCCCTTCGACCCAGATCGCCCCGCCGAGACGGGTGATGATCTGGCGACTGATCGGCAGCCCGAGCCCGGTCCCCTGGGGTTTGTCGGTCAGCGTGCTGCCGCCCTGCCGGAATTTCTCGAAGATCGCCTCGCGCTGTTCCTCGCGCACCCCTGGACCGTTGTCGCGCACCTCGACACGCAACATCTCCGCCTCGGAATAGAGAGCGATACTGATCAACCCCGCCGCACGGTCGCAGAATTTGGCGGCGTTGGAGATCAGGTTGACGAGAACCTGCACCAGCCGATCGTGGTCGGCGAGTACGGGCGGAATGGTGTCGGGGAGATCGAGTCGCAGCCGGGCGTTGTGTTCCTCGACGCTGCCGCTCGCCGCCGCCACCGCTTCTTCGATCGCCGCGCCCGGATCGAGCGGCACGATCCGCCAGTCGGCCAGACCCGATTCGAGCTTCGCCAGGTCGAGCACCTGATTGATCAGGCGGGTCAGGCGCTCGCTTTCGCCGATGATGATCTCGAGGAAATGCTCGCGCTGCGCCTCATCGAGCGCCGGGTTGTCATGCAGGATCTCCGAGAAGGCGCGGATCGAGGTCAACGGCGTCCGCAGTTCGTGGGTGATCGTGGAGATGAAGTCATCCTTGAGGCGGTCGAGCTCTTGCAGCCGCCCGTTCGCCGCGCGCAACTCGGCCGTCGCGATCTCCAGCGCGCGGGATTTCTCCTCCAACTGGTGGCTGTAGGCGATGACCTGGGACGCCTCGTCGAGGATGTGCATGACTTCGTCCAGGCCGGGGTCGGCTTCCTCCACGATCGAGGCGATCATCACGCGCGCCGACGCGGCCCCGATCGTGCCGGCCAGGGTCGTCTCTGCCCACTCGGTGAGGGCCTGGTCGCCGCGCATCTGCTCGATCGCGTCGAAGCCGCGCTGCCGGGCGTAGCCCGAGAGCGCTTCCGTGGCACGCTCCACGCCGAGGAAGCGGGCGAGGAGTTGCTGTAGCTCGCCGAGCGGCGCGGGGTCACGCGGTGTGACAGGGCGCGCACCGGCGCGCGGTGCGCGAAAGATGTCCACGAAGATGGCGGCCTGACGTCGTTCCGCAGGCGACTGCTCACCCCACAGGGAAAATCCCACGTAGCCGCCGACATTGGCGAGCATACTCCAGAAGAGCGCGTGGGCGTTCGGCTCCAGCCCTTGAAGTCCGAAGAGCGCCTGTGGTTTAAGGAGGGCGAGGCCGAGCGGGCCGTCATCGAGGAAGGGGCGCGGCCACCAGCCCGATCGCACGAATGACGGGAACAGAAGGGTATAAGCCCAGATGGCGAACCCTGCGCTCAAACCGCAAAGCGCACCGCGTCGGGTGCCGCCTTTCCAGAAGATGCCGCCAAGGATCGCCGGGGCGAACTGCGCCACCGCCGCGAACGAGACCAGCCCGATCGACACCAGGGCATAGACCTCTCCCGCCAGTCGGAAATAGAGGTAGCCGAGCAGCAGCACGGCGATGATCGCCGCCCGCCGGATGAACAGGAGCGGCCCGGTCAGGTCGCGCCGGTCATCCCCCCGCGACCACCCCAGGCGCAGCAGCAGGGGCAGGAGCAGGGCGTTGGTCAGCATCGTGCTGAGGGCGATCGCCTCCACGATCACCATCCCCGTCGCCGCCGATAAGCCGCCGAGGAACACGACGAGGGCCAGCCCCTGTTGTCCCGCGGCCATCGGCAAGGTCAGCACGAACGTATCGGGATCGACCCCGGCGGGGAAGAGCAGCAGGCCGCCGATGGCGATCGGCAGGACGAAGATGTTGATGATCAGGAGATAGAGCGGGAAGAGCCAAACGGCCCGACGCAGATGCTGCTCATCGACATTCTCGATCACCGCGAGCTGGAACTGGC
>DATCMP010000792.1:0-2008 GCA_036563365.1 Thermomicrobiales bacterium | reverse complement strand
ATCGGAGAGGATCGTGCTAGAGGAGGCAAACGATGACAGCCACGGAAACCACCTACGGCATCGCCGACTTCGTCCAGGATGCGCGCCGGATCATGGAGGTCGAGGGGGGCATCAAGGATCGCGACAAGGCGGTCGGCGAGTTGGAGCCGCTGCTGAAGAAGGCGCTCGATGGGCCAGGCTGGACCGATCCGCAGTACGCGACGATCGTCGATGGCGGTCGTCCCGGCTTCGCCTACTACAAGAATGACGATGGCTCGCTGAATGTCTACGGCGTCCTCTTCCGCCCCGAGCACCCGACCCCCACCCACGATCACGTCACCTGGGGGATCATCGGCGTCTACTCCGGGCAGCAGCGCACCACGCGCTATCGCCGCCTCGATGACGGCTCGGTACCCGGCCAATGCTGCGTCGAACTCCAGACCGACGAGGTGCTGACCCACGGCGCGACCTACCCGTTGCTACCGCCGCACGACATCCACCGGATCGAAGTCCTCGGCACGGAAGACGGCCTCTCGATCCACGTCCTCGGCGCGGATCTCAAAATCCAGCGCCGTCGCATCTTCGATGTCGAGAACAGCACCTGCGAAGAGGTCGAAGGCGTCAGCATGGCGCGGTAACGGGAGAGTCGTGGGTCGTGGGTCGTGGGTCGTGAGAAGGTTCGCTGATACTGGGAGCCTTCCTGTCAGCTCTATCTCTCTCACGACTCACGACCCACGACCCACGACTAATCCCCCGAAAGGAGTTCCCCTATCACTACTGAGCAAAGCACTACGCCAAGCCCCGATAGTTGGGATGATGGCGCACCGCGCGACGATTTTCCGGATGACGCTGTTCTGGCCGCGATCGAGGCGGCGGCGCGGGAGTTCATCGGGGGGGCGAGCAAGATCGTCCTGGAACGCTTCGGCGGGCCGTTGGCGATCGAATACAAGAACAAGGCGAAAACCGACCCGGTGACCGAGGCCGATAAGGCGGTCGAGGCGTACCTGGCCGAGGCGGTCGGCGCGCGTTTCCCCGATCACGCCGTACTCGGCGAGGAGGGGCACGATCCCGACGGCGCGCACGACTTCGAGTGGATCGTCGATCCGATCGACGGGACGATCAACTTCATCAATCGCCTGCCGTTCTTCGCCGTCTCGATCGGCGTCCTCTATCGCCGTCGTCCGGTCGTCGGCGCGCTGCACTTCCCGCTGACCGGCGAGACGCTGCACGCGCGACGTGGCGGTGGGGCCTTCCGCGATGGCACGCCGATCCGTGTCCACCCGGCAACCGAGCCGTCGGGCCGCGTCACGATCGGGCTGCCCCCAGGTTATCTCTTCCAATTCAAGACGCAACGCGCGGCGCGGCGCAAGCTCGGTGAGCCACGCTCGCTCGGCTCGATTGTCTATGAGATGGGCTTGGTCGCAAACGGCGGTTTCGGCTGGGCGATCTTCCGTGGGCCGAAGATCTGGGACGTGGCAGGCGGGATCACCGTCGTGCGTGAGGCGGGCGGCACCGCCCTGCGTTATGACGACAAGCTCGGTAGGTGGCAGCCGCTCGACCGCTTCGAGGTGCCAGCAAGCAAAGACCCGAAGAAAACGCCGAAACTGCGCGACTGGAACGCCCCGATCATCGTCGGCGCGGCCCCGCTCATCGAAGCACTCGCACAGCATATCGCGCCGCGCCACGCCCCGGTCGTCCTCGCCGCCGCGATGAAAAGCTATCGCGGCTGGCGGCGCTGGATTCCGAAGAAAGAGCCCAAGCCCGCGACTCCCGAAGCAGCGCCTGCGGAAGAGGCAGCGGAGTAGTGGGTGTTCGGCACGCAAGTCATGGTGAGAGCGTTAAACTCCCCCCCGCCCCTACGTCAACGCCCCTCCCCTGAAGCGGGAGGGTGGGGTAGGAGCGAGAAGAGTCAGTATCGGCTAGAAGCGCGGCTGACAAGTTCATTATGGTCAAGTGCAGGATCTCTGGAAGGCGCATACGTACTTCTCGGAGCAGCCGTCTTCCTTGACGATAATACCCTTGTCGGCCG
>DATCMP010000791.1:0-3731 GCA_036563365.1 Thermomicrobiales bacterium | reverse complement strand
CCGCAGCAGGCTGCCCGTCATCGCGTCGAAGCCGATCGCGAAGACGAGGCGGTCCAGCGCATAGGCGGCGTCGCGCGTCCGCAGGCCGGTCGGCGTGATCGTCTCGATCGGCGACCGCCGCAGATCGACCAGCGTGACATTGTCGCGATTAAACGTCTCGTAATACTCCGAGTCGGCGCAGAGGCGTTTCGTGCCGATCGGGTAGTCGTGCGGCGTCAGCAGGTCGGCCACCGCCGGATCGTGGACCGTCTCGCGGATCTTGGCTCGGACGAACGCGGCGGCGGTCTCGTTAGCGACCGGATTGCTGCCCACGTCCGCGAAGGCGCTCGTGAAGCCGAGGCCGCCGCGCTCCCAGCGGAGCCCATAGTCCTGCTCGCGCACCTCCTCCGACACCGCCAGGGCCGAGTGCGCCATATGGTCCGTCGGCGGCGTGACGAAGCCCGCCCGCGACTCGCGGGCCTCGCGACGGCGCTCGGCGTAGTTGTCCTTCACCCACCGCTCGTATTCGGGGTCAAGCGGGGCGTTGCGCGCGGGGATGCTGTAGTTGGGCGTCCGCTGGAAGACGGTGAGGTGCGCCGCCTGTCGCGCGATCACCGGGATCGCCTGGATCGCCGACGAGCCGGTGCCGACCACCCCGACCCGCTGCCCGGTGAAGTCCACCGGTTCGTGCGGCCAGCGCCCGGTCTGATACCAGCGTCCAGAGAAGTCGTTGAGGCCAGGGAAGTCGGGCCGCTGCGTCGTGGAGAGGCAGCCCGAGGCCATGATGCAGAACTGCGCCGACGCCCGCTCGCCGCGCTCCGTCTCGATCAGCCAGCGGTTCGTCGCCTCATCGAAGCGCGCGGCGGTCACGCGCGTGTCGCAGCGGATGTCCCGGCGCAGGTCGAAACGATCGGCGACGTGGTTGATGTAGCGCAGGATTTCCGCCTGACCGGCGTAGCGCTCGGTCCAGCGCCACTCCTGCTGTAATTCCTCGGAGAAGGAGTAGGAGTAATCCATACTCTCGATGTCGCAACGCGCCCCCGGATAACGATTCCAGTACCAGGTGCCGCCGACCCCGCCGCCCGCCTCGTAGACCCGCGCCGACAGCCCCAGGCCGCGCAACCGGTGGAGCATGTACAGCCCCGCCAGCCCCGCCCCGACGATGACCGCATCGAACGCAACGACCCGCTCCGCACCGGCTTCCGCAGCTTGCGCCTCTCGCTCGGCCATCGCTTCCCCCTGCCGACGTGG
Organism: Thermomicrobiales bacterium; assembly: GCA_036563365.1. GTDB lineage: Bacteria > Chloroflexota > Chloroflexia > Thermomicrobiales > CADCWN01 > CADCWN01. The sequence continues at coordinate 2,501 of DATCMP010000791.1, read as the reverse complement.
ATAAGCTGCCACCGTTGAGACGACGATTATAGCGCGGGCGACGTTCAACAGGAGACACGGAGGGGGCGGGGAGAGGGGACGAATGAACGCAGAGACGCAGAGGGGAAGGAGCGCCACAGAGAAGGAACGAGAAAATAATTCGTCCTCTCTGCGAACTCTCTCTTACTCCGCGTCTCTGCGTTCATCCGTTCCTGTTCTCATTCCCCTCTCGTTCCCCCTCCGTGTCTCCGTGCTTCCTGTTCCGTCCCTATTCGTCACTCGTCATTCGTCACTCGTCATTCCGCAGCTCCACCCCCGCCGCGCGGAGATCGGCGAAGCACGCGGCGGCTCGCGCGAGTCCGGCGGCGAAGACTGCCGGATCCTGCCCGACGCCGATCCGCAGGTGGTACTCGAACCCGAAGGCGTCGCCGGGGGCGAGCATCACGCTGTATTCTCCGGCCAACCGGTCGGCTAGTTCGCGCGACTGGATGTCGAGGCGGTAGCGCAGCAGCGCCAGCAGCCCCGCGCGTGGCGGTGTCCAGGAGACGATCGCGGACTGCTCGGCGAACCAGCGCGTGGCGGTCTGCAAATTCTCCGCGACGATCGCCCGCGTGCGCGCGATGATCCGCTCGCGGTTGCGGAAGGCCAACGTCGCCAGCGCGTCATTCAGCTTGCCCGGACTGAGGGTGATGTAGTCGCGCATCGCCCAGCAGGCGGCGGTGACGTCGGCGGGCGCGGCGATCCAGCCGATCCGCAACCCCGGCAGCCCGAACGGCTTGGAGAAGGTGCCGACGCTGATCCCGCGCGGCCCGAGATCGCGGATCGGCGGCGGCAGCGGTTCGCCATCCGACAGTTCGAGCCAGCGATACGCCTCGTCGCAGAGGACCCACGCCCCGACCGACCCCGCCAGCGCGTAGACCTGTTCCAGGTCGGCGGCGGACAACATCGCGCCGGTCGGGTTGTGCGGCGTATTGACGACGATCAGCCGCGTCTTCGGCGTGACAAGCCGTGCCAGCTCTTCCAGATCGTAGCGAAAAACCCCCTCCTCGGCGCGGATCGACCAGAGGCTGACATTGCAGCCGATCGCGCGCGGCACGCTGTAGAGTTGCTGATAGGCCGGATGCACCGCCACCACATGGTCGCCCGGATCGAGCAGCGTGTTGAAAAGGAGATAATTCGCCTCGATCGCCCCGGTCGTGACCAAAATCTCGTCCGGCCCGGTCGCCTTGTAGGTCGCGGCCAGCAGCGAGCGCAATTCGTGCGAGCCGGGGGCCTCGCTGTAGCCGAGGCGCGTGTCCAGCAGGCGGTCGAGGAGCGCCGCGCGCTCCTCGGCGGGCACCAACGCGAGCAGATCATTCGTCGTCATCGGCAGGATACCGCTCTCCGCGATGTCGTATTCGACCTGCGTCTCCCAGGACGTCATCCAGCGTTCGAGCGCGAACTCTTCGATCTTCACGAGCACTCCTCTAGCAATTCGTTCATCGTTCTTCGCGCCGCACCAGTAGAGAAAGTAGGGAGCAATCCCATATCCTAGCCCCGCCGTAACCGCTCGCGGCGAGCGCGATGCAGGCAGAAACGTCCCTCCAAGGCACTGCGTATTCTCAGTGGGCAGCCACCCAGCGGTCAACTCCGCCAAGGGTGACAACGACGGTACGACGAAGGGTGTGAACGGTTTTGAGCAGCGCAGCAGACAGACCCAATGAAGATGGCAGCTATTGAACGGGCAAAGCCCCAAACAAAGGAGTAATCCGATGGCCGAGTTATCTGTAATCGAGGAGCGGGAGATCGGCGCGCCCGCCGACAAGGTCTACAGTTTTATCGCCGACCTCCGTCATCACCACCAGCATTACCTGCCGCCGTCGTTCGGCGAGATTCGGGTCGAGGAGGGCGGTTATGGGGCGGGGACGATCTACCGCGTCAACGTCACCTTCGCCGGGAGCACCCGCGAGTTGCACATGCGGATGGACGAGCCGATCCCCGGCAAGGTGATCACCGAGGCGGATTTGCACGCGCCGATGGTGACCACCTGGACCATAACCCCCGCTGGCGCGGCGTGCCGCGTGCGGGTCGCAACCGTCTGGACGAGCGCGAGCGGCCTGCCGGGCCTCATCGAGCGCCTCTTCGCGCCCGGCGTGATGCGGAAAACCTACCGCGATGAATTGACCCGCCTGGATCGCTACGCGCGCGAACAAGCCAGCGCCGCCTGAGGCAACAGCACTACAGCGGGCCTGCAGTCTAAGTTACCGCAGGCCCGCTGTGCATTTGCCGCAGCACGATTGATCCAAATTACGCTCGGGTAAGGCATCGGAACAAATGAGGGTCGACTCGCCTCTCCAACCCATCGAATTTTCACCGATGCTCCTGTATGAACACGTTAGTATCTAGAAACCGTCTGAATAATCGTCATGGGCGTGCCAGGCGGCGGGCCATCAGGCGCGTCATCGCGACGTAGATCAGCGCCTCGCTGGTACTGGTCAGGCGCTCGAAATCCTTGCTGAGGCGCCGATTCTGGCCCAACCAGG
>DATCMP010000790.1:0-19736 GCA_036563365.1 Thermomicrobiales bacterium | reverse complement strand
ACCGGGAAGTTGCCGCGCAGCCGCTCCCAGGTGCCACCGTCGTCGAACGAGGCGTAGATGCCCGTCTCGGTCCCGGCGAAGAGGAGCCCCGGGCGCTCCGGGTCGGCGCGAATGGTGCGCGTGAAGTCATCGGCCGGGATGGCACCGGTGATCGCTGTCCAGGTCTGCCCCCAGTCCACCGTCCTGAGGAGGTACGGTCGCGGGTCGTCGTGCTTGTAGCGCGTCGCGGCGAGGTAGCAGGTGGCGGGGTCGTGCGGGGAGGGCTCGATGATGCTGATCAACGCCCACTCCGGCAGGAGATCGGCGGGCGGGGTGATCGCGTGCCAGGACTGCCCGCCGTCGCGCGAGAGGTGAACCAGGCCGTCGTCGGTCCCCGCCCAGAAGACGCCCTCCTGGTGCGGCGATTCGGCGAAGGCGAAGATGGTGCAGTAGGTCTCGGCCCCGGTATTGTCGCGGGTGATCGGCCCCCCGGACGGCTGCAACTTGCTCTCGTCGTTGCGGGTCAGGTCGGGGCTGATGACCTCCCAGCTGGTCCCCTCGTCGGTCGAGCGGAAGAGGTGGTTGCCGGCGATGAAGAGGACGTTCGGGTCGTACCGCGAGATGGCGACCGGGAAGGTCCACTGGAAGCGATACTTGTGCGCTATGGCCCCTTCGCCCATGCCGAAGACCTCCGGCCAGACGGTGATGTTCCGCTGCTGCCCGGTCTTGCGGTCGTAGGCGATCAGTCGCCCGTGCCCCGAGCCGCTGCCGATCGCCCCGGCGAACACCCTGTCGGTGTTGTCGGGGCGGATGGCGATGTAGCCGCTCTCGCCGCCGCCCGGTTCCTCCCACTCGGTGATCGTGATCGCCCCGCGCGACGACAGGCTCGGCAGGCAGATCGCGGTGTTGTCTTGCTGCGAGCCGTAGACATGGTACGGCACGCGGGCGTCGGTCGCGACGTGGTAGAACTGCGCGGTCGGCTGGTTGAGGATGCTGGACCAGGTCTGCCCGCCGTTGAAGGAGACGCAGGCCCCGCCGTCGTTGCCCTCGATCATCCGGCGCGGATTCTTGGGGTCGAGCCAGAGGCCGTGGGTGTCGCCGTGCGGCGTCGGGAAGGTGACGAAGTTCTTACCGCCGTCATCGGAGCGCCACGACTGCAAGCCGAGGACGTAGCAGGTCTCCGGGTCGAGCGGATCGGCGTAGAGGTGGGTGTAGTACCAGGCGCGACGCCGGAGTTCGGCGTTCTCGCTCAGGCGCTCCCAGTGCGCGCCGCCGTCGTCCGAGCGGAAGAGCGCGCCATCCTCGGCCTCGACCAGCGCCCAGACGCGGTCGGACTGCGCGGGCGAGGCGGCGAGGCCGATCTTCCCCTTGATCCCCTTCGGCAGCCCCGGATTGTTCGTCAGCTCGACCCAGGTGTCGCCGCCGTCGGTCGATTTGAAGATGCCCGTGCCCGGCCCGCCGCTGACGAGCGCGTGCGGATACCGCTGCGCCTCCCAGAAGGCGACATAGAGGATACGCGGGTTTCGCGGGTCCAGCGTCAGGTCGATCGCGCCCGCCCGCTCCCCGCGCTGGAGGATCTGTTCCCAGGTCTTCCCGCCATCGCGCGAGCGGTAGAGCCCCCGTTCCGGGTTCGGCCCCCAGGCGTGGCCGAAGGCCGCGACGTAGACGAGGTCGGGGTTCTGCGGGTGGACGCGCACCTTGGCGATGTGCCGCGTCTCCTTCAGGCCGATGTTGGCCCAGGTCCTACCGGCGTCGGTCGATTTGTAGACGCCATCGCCGTGCGAGACGTTGCCGCGAATCGTCGGTTCGCCCGTCCCGACGTAGATCACATTCGGGTCGGAGGGGGCCACGTCGAGCGCGCCGACCGCCGCTGTGGTGAAGAAACCATCCGAGACGTTCTCCCAGATCTGCCCCCCATCGGTCGTTTTCCAGACGCCGCCCGCGACCGCCCCGAAGTAGAAGGTCATCGGGTCGATCGGGTCACCCGCGACCGCGACGACGCGCCCGCCCCGGTGTGGCCCGATGCAGCGCCACTCCAACATCCCAGCGATATCGATCCCGGCCATCTCTTCCCTGCCTCCGCTCTTTATCCCTGTCCGTCCAACCGGGATACAGTCTCGCATATCCGGTGGGCGGGGCAAAGGCGCCCGTCGGCCGGGACGGGCGTCGCCGGCCGCCCTCGGCACGGGAGGCCCAGGGGATAGCAGGGACACGCCGCGCCGCCGCGCCGCCGCACCGCTACCGGCTCGCGAGGTTTCCCGCGCGAAAAGGGCCGCCGCCCTTCTTCGGCGCTCGCGCTCGCGCCCCGCGTGGTCGTCGTGCCCGCGCGATCCGCATGCCCGTCACGATCCCGGCGACCACGTCGTCTCCGGGTCCAGGGGGTAGATCGGGCGGCGCAGCTCCTTGTAGGGGAAGCGGCGCAGATCCGGGCTGCTGATCCCCGGCGCGTCGACCTCGATCACCTTCGTCGCGATCGGCTCGAACGCCGCCCGGAAGTGCGCCGCGCTCTTCAGGACCAAAATCCGCCGCTCGGTCGGCTCGATCCCGAAGGCCCGGAAGTGGTTCAGATCGCTCGGGTGGCCGCGCAACTCGGTCAGCTGCACCTCGATCCCGCCGGGGCCGTCGATCTCCAGCACGATCGTCCGCCCGCGACTCGCGCGCGTGCCCCGGCCCATCGCGCCGCCGATGGTGAACGCGCCCTCGTGGATCAACCGCACCATCCCCGTCACCGCGACCGGCTCGCCGTGCAGCCCATCGTGCTTGCCGCCGACGCTGAGCGTCACCGTCGCGCCGACCCCGGCGGCGACGCAGGCCGTGACCGCCTCGCGGTCCATGATCTGCGCGACCGCCGCCGAGCGCGCCCCGGCGTCGAGCAGCCCCCGCAGGATCGCGGTGCCGTCGCCCGCCGTGCCGCTCGCGCCGGAGTCGGCGATGTCGGCGAGGACGTAGACGCTCCCCGGTTCCCCGGCCAGCGCGTCGGCGATCGCGTCGGCGATCGGGGTCGGGCGGATCGTGAAGCGGTCGCGCCGCGCCCAGCAGCGCGCCGCCAGCTCGTCCGCGAGTCGCCGCGCCAGCGCCGGGTCGTCGTTGGTCACCACGATCGTCGCGACCCCGGCGAACGGCACGTCGGCGAACGGGAAGCCGCCGAGGACCGTCGCGGCCAGCACGCCCGGCTCGCGCTCCAGTTCTCGCGCGCGGTCGATCACCTCCTTCAGCGGAGACTGCCAGGTCGTGACCATCGATTGGTTCGGCGCGATCAGCGGCAGGCGCGTATGGGCCATCGTCGGCTTCGCCTCGCCCCGGATCGTCGCCAGCAGGAGGCGCATGGCGTGCGCGCCCGTCTCGGGCATGTCGATGTGCGGGTACTCCTTGTAGCCGACGAAGGCGTCGGCCTCCGCCATCATCTCCTCGGAGAGGTTGGTGTGCAGGTCGAGCGGCGCGACGATCGGCACGTCCGGCCCGACCAGCGCGCGGATCCGCGCGATCAGCGGCCCCTCGCCATCCGGCGCGTGCTCCAGCGCCATCGCGCCGTGGATCCCGAGCAGCACGCCGTCCACGGGCAACGCCCGGCGGATCCCGTCCAGGATCTCGGCGCAGAACGCCTCGTGGGCTTCGCGCGAGACGCGCCCGCCGGGGACGGCATGCGCGTAGAGGGTCGGGATCAGCTCGACATCGTTCGCCTCGGCCTCGGCGATGATCCCGCCGTAGATCGTGCCGGTCCCGCGCAGGCGCATGATCCCCTCGCCGCGCTCGATCCCGCTCGAACCCGCGGAGAAGTCGGCGAGCGTCGTCGGCTCCCACTGGAATGTATTGGTCTCCTGGGCGATCCCCCCGGTCGCGATCCGAATCGGCATCTGGCACCTCCCCGCGGCAGTCGTCGATCTTCATGGGTGACGGCACCGCTATCGTACCGCAGATCGCCCGGCGGGCGGGCCGCGCGACCGGGTACAATCGACGCCGCGCGCCCGGTCGCCGCTTGAGGCGGTCGCCGCCGCCCGCTATGCTGCGGCGTCGGGGGCGATCCCGCGCGGCTGCGGCCGGTGGCGCGTGTGGGGACCCCGCCCCGCGAGCGATCGATCCGCCCCCGCAGCTGCGGGTGTACCGCGAAGGAGCAGACCGATGCCCGTCTTCCCCGCCGCCGATACCGTCCTCACGAACGGTCATATCCTGACCGTCGATGCCGAATTTAAGGTCGTCGCCGCGCTGGCGATCCGCGACGGGCGCGTCCTGGCGACCGGCAGCGACGCCGATATCGTCGCCCTCGCCGGGGCGGGGACACGCCGGGTCGATCTGGCGGGCCGCACGGTGCTCCCGGGCCTGATCGACGCCCACTGCCACATGCTCGCCACCGGACTCCTCCTCGGCGACGTGGGCCTGCACGACTGCCGGACGATCCCGGAGGTGCTGGCCCGCGTCGCCGCCCGCGCCGCCCAGTCGCCGCCCGGCCGGTGGATCGTCGGGCGCGGCTGGGATGAGAGCGTGTTGGCGGAAGGGCGACCGCCGAGCCGCGACGAATTGGACGAGGTCGCCCCGTACAATCCGGTCTGCCTGCACCGCGTTTGGAACAAGCTGATGGCGAACAGCGAGGCGCTGGCGATCGCCGGGATCGGGCGCGACACGCCGCAGCCCGACCCGTCGCAGCCCTACGCCGGGTCGTTCGATCTCGACGCCGACGGCGAGCCGACCGGCCTCTTCCGCGACCGCGCGAAGGAGTTGATCACGCGCCATATCCCGCCGGCGACGACGGAGCAGAAGGTGGCGGCGCTCGCCCGCGTCTCGCGCACCTTCAACGCCCTGGGGCTCATCGGCGCGGCGGATCCGGGCCTCTACCCCGACGATCTCCGCGCCTACCACCTGGCGCAGGGGCGGGGCGATCTCACCGTGCGTACCGGGCTCTGCCTTGCCGGTTGGGGCTTCGGCAGCGCCGCCTGGGAGGAGCAGATCAAGCCGTGGATCGAGGCGCTCGGCGTCGGTGCCGGTTTCGGCGGCGAGCGGATCTGGTTCGACGCGGTGAAGTTCATGGTGGACGGCGGCATCGGCGACCGCACCGCCGCCATGCACGAACCGTTCGTCGGCGGTGCCGATCGCGGCCAGTTCATTGTCCCCGAGGGAGCGCTGCCCGAATTAGTTCGCTGGTGCCACGAGCGCGGCTGGACGGTGGAGAGCCACACCTGCGGGGACCGGGCGCAGGATGCCGTGGTCGCCGCCTACGTCGCCGCCTACCGGGCCGCGCCCGCGCCGGGGCTGCGTCACCGCATCCATCACGCCTACCTGCCGACCCCGCGTTCCCTGGCGCTGATGGCGAGTCATGATATCCCCGCCGTCATCAACCCGCCCTTCCTGCACTACATGGGCGAGAGCTTCGTCGCCTCGCTCGGCGCGGAGCGCGCCGCGCGGATGAAGCCGGCCCGCGACTACCTCACGGCGGGCGTCGCGCTGGCCGGGTCGTCCGACTCGACCGTCAGCGACTATAACCCCTTCGTTGGCATCTGGACGATGGTCGCGCGCCAGACCCATGCCGGGCGCGTCCTGGGCCCGGATCAGCGCCTTTCGCGCGCCGAGGCGATCCGCCTTTACACGAGCGGCGCGGCCTACGCGCTGCGCCGCGAGTCCCGGTGGGGCTCGCTCGAACCGGGCAAATGGGCCGATCTCGCCATCCTCGACCGCGATATCCTCGCCTGCCCGGAGGACGAGATCAGGGCGATCCGCCCGGTGCAGACGTGGTTGGGGGGGGAGGTAGTCCACGAGGTCTAGCCGGGGAGAGCGTGGTCGCCACGCGGGGAAGCAGCGCCTAGCCGCTGCCCCGAGTTGGGTGCCGTTGATCGGACGGTCGGCCATCGCGGCGCGGGAGTTAACGCTCCCGCGCATGACATGGGATCGGTTCCGCTACGCTGGTCGCCGGGTAGCGGGCTTGCTACTCGTCGTGACCTACTCCGGGCGGTCGCTACCGTGGCTGATGCGATCGCGGCGATGCGGTACAGATGCCGCGATCCCGATGGATGGCAACCACCCCGAAGTCGACGGCTTCGCCGCCGCTCGTGAGAACCGCGAACTCGAGCGGCAACGTGTCCGCAAGCTTCCGATCAGCGCCATCACCGCGAACGCGATGCGCGGCGATCGCGAAGCCTGTCTGGCTGTCGGGGTGCATGATTACCGCAGCAAACCCTACGAAGGTGGGCACCGGTGGCGCAGTTCCGTCCTCTCAGCAGCCGTATGGTGCGGGGCATCGGGACCAATAGGTCATGGCGCGTTGCCCCCGGCCAGACGATAGTTGGGGGTGAGCAAATATAACCCGGTGTGCAGCGACGTTAGCATCGAGGAGCGAAGAGTTGCCGAAGCCGACGACGTTGTGCATTTTACTGATCGAGGACGACGAGGACGACTACCTGCTGGTGCGGGAGTACCTCGGCGAGATCGGTGGGGTCACGCCCGTCTTGGAATGGGCCTCGACCTACGAGGCTGGGCGCGCCGCGCTCGCCCGCCGCGCGCACGATATCGTCCTGATCGACTACCGCCTGGGGGCGCAGAACGGGCTGGATCTGCTGGTGACGGCGCGCGATGCCGGCGATCTGCCACCGGCCATCGTCCTAACCGGCGCGGGGGATTCCGCCGTCGATATGGCGGCGCAGGCGGCGGGGGCGGTCGATTACCTGATCAAAGGGCAACTCGACGCGACGACGCTGGAACGCACGATCCGCTACACCCTCGATCAGGCCCGGCAACGGGTCGCGCTCGCGAATTCCCAGAACTTCTTACAAGCCATCCTCGACACCCTCTCGGCGGAAATCGCCGTCCTCGATGACCGGGGCGTGATCGTCGCCGTCAATGCGGCCTGGCGGCGCTTCGGCGCGGCGAATGGCTTTCCCGACGCGAGCTATGGCGTGGGGATGGACTATCTCGCCGTCTGCGATGCTGGAGCGTTGGTGGGCGCTGGCGGCGCGGCGGAGGTCGGTGCGGCGATCCGCGACATCCTCGCTGGACGGCGCACCACATTCGTGCGCGAGGATCCGTGCGACAGCCCGGATGATCGCCGCTGGTTCACGACGCGGATTTCCCGTTTCCCGGGCGAAGGGCCGACCCGGCTCGTGCTCGCCTTCGAAGATGTCTCCGGTCGCAACCTGGCGGAGGAGCGGACCCGCTTCCAGGCGCACCTGCTCGATCAGGTTCCGGCGGCGGTGATCGCCACCGATCCGCAGGGGGCCGTCACCCACTGGAATGCCCACGCCAGCGCCCTCTACGGCTGGACGCCGGAGGAGGTGCTGGGCCACCCGGTCTCGCTGCTGACGGTCGGGCCAGCGGATATGGGGCTCGCCCGGTCGATACTCGATCGTGTCACGGCGGGCGAGGTCTGGGCGGGCGAGTTCCCGGTGCGGCGGAAGGACGGGACGAGCTTCCCCGCCTACGTGACCGATTCGGTCATCCATGATCAGCAGGGCCGATCGGCGGGCATCGTCGGTGTCTCGGTAGACATAAGCGAGCGGAAACGGGTCGAGGAGGCGTTGCAGGCGAGCGAGCGCAATTACCGGGAAGTGCTGGAGCAGGCCGCCGATGCCATCCTCATCTTCGGCCCGGATGGGCGCTTCCACACCGTCAATGCACAAGCCTGTGTGCTGACGGGGTATGCGCGCGACGAATTACTGGCATTGGGTATCGCGGACATCGTGCCGGTGGAGGAGGGGGCCGAGATCGCGTCCCGGGTGGCAGCGCTCGACAGCGGACGACGCACGAGCGAGCGCCTGGTGCGGCGTAAAGATGGCGCGCTGCTACCCACCGAGGTGAGCGCGGCGCGGCTGAGCGATGGTCGGGTGCAGATCATCATCCGTGACATCGCCGCGCGCAAGGCGGCGGAAGCGGCGCTGGTTGCCAGCGAGGGCCGCTACCGTATGCTCATGGAGCAGGCCTCAGACGGGATCGTCGTGATGGACGCGGCAGGGCGATTTCTCGAGGTCAACGCTCAGGCCTGCCTAATGCTAGGCTATACGCGCGAGGAATTGCTCGGGCTGGGTTCTCCCGATGTGATCGCCCCCGCCGATCTGGCCGAGCGTCCCTTGGTTGTCCCGTCGGCGGGCGCGGAGCGGCTCGTGTTCGAGCGACAACTGCGCCGCCGCGACGGAACGATCTTCCCCGCTGAGGCGAGCGTGAAGCGCTTGCCGGATGGGCGAACGCAGGCGATCTTGCGTGACATCACCGAGCGACGGGCGGCAGAAGCCGAACTGCGCGAGGTGCTCACGCACGCACGCTGCCTCCTCTGGCGGGCCGAGATCGTCGAAAGACCGGAATTCGGGCCGGACGCCGGTGCCAAGCGATACGCCTGGACCCTCCGTGTCGCCGACGAGATGGCGGCGCAGTACGTTCTGCCCCTCGATGTCCCCGCCGGCGGCACCTATGCCGAAGCCTGGCGGATGAGCCGCAACCCCGAGGATTACGCGCGAATCGACGTGACGAGCGCGCGGGCGCTGCTCACGGGAGCCCCCGGGTATCGCCAGGAGTTCCGTTGTCGCAATCGCCATGGCGGGGAGCAATGGCTCGCCGAGGAAGTGGCGCTGGAGGCGGTCGCGCCGGGACGCTGGCATGCCGTTGGTATCTGCGTCGATATCACCGAGCGGAAAGCGTCGGAGGCCGCTGTCGTCGCTAACGAGGCCCGCTTCCGTGCGCTGGTGCAGCACGGGGGCGACATCATCACCATCGCCGATGCGCGGGGGGGGATGTTGTACGTCAGCCCGGCGATCGAGCGCGCCCTGGGCTACACGCCGGACGACTTCGTGGGCACGGCGGTGTTCGCCTATCTCCACCCGGACGACCAGGCAACGGTGGCCGCGACGTTCGCGCGGGCGCTGGCCCAGCCGGGCCTCCTCGTCGAGGCGACCTACCGCGCCCGCCACCGCGACGGTTCCTGGCGCTGGTTCGAGGCGAATGCCACGAACCTCCTCGCCGATCCTGCGGTGGCGGGGGTGGTGATCAACGCGCGGGAGATCACCGAGCGAGTCGAAGCGGACGAAGCGCTGCGTCAAGGGGCCGAGAGCTTCGCCAGCCTGTTCGAGGCGACCGGCGACGGGATCATCATCATGGAAGAGGGCCGGATCGTCACGGTTAACCAGGCGTACCTCGCGTTGATGGGCTACGAGCCGGACGAGCTTATTGGCCGTTGGGCGCTTGATTTTGTTGTGCCTGACGATCAAGCGGCCACTGCGGCCCGCATCGCTGCGGATTACGACCAGCCGTACGAAGTCCTCTTGCGGCGTAAGGACGGCGCGGTGCTGCCGGTGGAGGTCACGGGGCGCAGCATCCGTTACCAGGGCCGCCCGGCGCGTCTGACCAACGTGCGCGACATTACCGAGCGCAGGCGGGTTGCGGATGCGCTGCGCGCGGATGCCGCACGTCGGCAGGCGCTGATCGAAACCCAGCACGCCGTCGCTGCCGCAACGTTCGATCATGATGCGCTGCTGCAGATCGTGGTCGGTCACGCCCAGGAGTTGACCGGGGCCGATGGGGCGGCGATCGAGTTGCTCGAGGATGGGGAGATCGTCGTCCATGCGGCGAGCGGGCGCGCGGCACACCTGGTAGGACTGCGGCTCGATGCGGCGAAGAACCTTTCGGGCCGCTGCATGCTGACCGGCATGGCGCAGCGCTGCGACGATACCGCGATCGACACGCGGGCCAATCAGACGGTTTGCGCGCCGATCGGGGCGCGTTCGCTCCTCCTGGTCCCGCTGCGGTACGAGGGACGCACCTTCGGCATCCTGAAGGTGCTCGGCGAACGCCCCGCCGCGTTCGCCGATACCGATCTGGAGACACTCGAACTCCTCGGGGGGGTGAGCGCCGCCGCTCTCAGTCATGCCGCCGCCTACGAGCGGCAGCGGGCGCTGGCGGAAAACCTGCGCGCGAGTGAAGCGGGCCTGGCCGAGGCGCAACGTCTCGCTCATCTGGGTAGTTGGGAGTACGACATCGTCGCCGACCGGTTGACCTGGTCGGATGAGGTTTTTCGCATCGGCGGCTTTGCTCCGCAGTCGTTCGCCCCGACGCCGGAGCGGCTGCTTGCCTGCATCCACCCCGATGATCGCGCCCGCGTTGCCCACGCCCAGCGGGCAACGCTCACAGAGGGGGCTTCGTATGAGCTCGACCACCGGATCGTCCGGCCGGATGGTGAGATCCGCCTGGTCCATCAGCAGGCGGAACTGATCCGCGATAGCGCGGGGCACCCGTTGAAGCGGGTGGGTATCGTGCAGGATGTGACCGAACGACGTGCCCTGGAGACACAACTTCGACATCAGGCGTTCCACGACGCGCTGACCGGGCTGCCGAACCGTGCGCTCTTCTTTGAACGCCTCGGGCAGGCGCTGGCGCGCCTCCGGCGCGACGGGTGGCCCTGCGCGGTCCTCTTCCTCGATCTGGACCGCTTCAAGGATATTAACGATACGGCCGGCCATGACGCGGGCGATCGGTTGCTGATCGCGGTCGCCGCGCGCTTACGCGCCGCCCTGCGCGACGGTGACACGCTGGCGCGCTTGGGCGGCGACGAATTCACCGTGCTGCTGGAGAACGTGACGGATGTCCACGAGGCGGTGCGGGCGGCCACCAGACTCCTCGACGCCCTGGCCGAGGCGTTCATCCTCGATGGTCAGGGGTATCGCTTCACCGCGAGCATCGGCATCGCCATCGGTCACGGAGGGCACGATCGACCGGAGGATGTGCTGCGCGACGCCGACATCGCCATGTATCGGGCTAAGGAGGCCGGCCGGTCCGGGTACGCCATCTTCGATCCCGAGATGCAGGCGCATCTGATCGCGCGGCTCGCGCTGGAGCGCGATCTGCGCCACGCCCTGGAGGCTGGGGAGTTCACCCTGCACTACCAGCCGATCGTCGATCTGGCCACCGGCGACATGACCAAAGTCGAGGCGCTGGCCCGCTGGCACCATCCCGACCGCGGGCCTATCTCGCCCGGCGACTTCATCCCGGTAGCTGAAGAGACGGGCTTAATCCGGTCGCTCGGGCGGTGGGTACTCGGGGAGGCGTGTCGCCAGGCGCGGGCGTGGCAACTCGCCGGCACACCGATGGCGATCGCGGTGAACCTGACGGCGCAGGAGTTCCAGCACCCCGATCTCGCGGACGAGATAGCCGCTGCGTTAGCGGCGGCAGGGACGGAGGCGCGCTGGCTGCGGCTGGAGATCACCGAATCGTTGGCGATGCGCGACGTGGCCGCGACGATCACCACCCTCGCCGCACTACAACGGCTGGGCGTGGCCGTCGCGATCGACGACTTCGGGACCGGCTACTCCTCGCTCGCCTATCTCAAGCGATTGCCGGTCGGCGTGCTGAAGATCGACAAGGCGTTCATCGACGGGCTCGGGATCGAGGAGGAGGATACCGCCATCGTGACGGCGATCATCACCCTCGCGCACGCGCTCGGTCTGCGGGTGATCGCCGAGGGGGTCGAGACCGCCGATCAGGCGGCTCGACTCCGCGCGCTCGGATGCGATCAGGCCCAGGGCTATCACTTCGCCCGCCCGCTGCCCGCCGCCGCGCTCGGGGCGCTGTTGCCACCCTCCGCTGCGGTCCCAGGGGAGCGAACGGTTACCGGGGCGTTGCGCCCGCGACGCTCCGCACCCCCCCGCCGACCGCTGCTCCCGGCCGCTCGGACCGTCGCATCCGACTGAGCGTCAGGGGGCCGGCGCTCAGTCGGGTGTGGGAGCCTTGCGCGGCACCGGGGGCAGATCGACGATCTCGAACCAGTAGCGCCCGATCGCCTGCATCGCCGCCACAAGCCCGACGAACGTGACCGGTTTGCTGATGAATGAGTTCACGCCGAGGTCGTAGCTGCGATAGATGTCTTCCTCGATCTGCGAGGTTGTCAGCACCACGATCGGGATCGTCCGCAGCGTCGGTTCGAGCTTGATCTGTTGCAACGCCTCGCGCCCATCCAGCTTCGGCATGTTCAGGTCGAGCAGGATGAGCCCCGGACGCGGCGCGGCACCGGGCGCGGCGTAGGCGCCCCGCTGGTAGAGATAATCGAGCAGTTCCACGCCATCCCGTACCTCACGCAGATCATTGGCGAGGCGGTTCTCTTCCAGGGCTTCGCGCGTGAGCAGGCGATCGTCCTCGTCGTCGTCGGCCAGCAGGATGGTGATCGGACGAGACTCAGCCGTCATGGTTCGCTCCTCTCGGGCGCACTTGCCGCAGGGGCAGGTTGATCGTGAATGTTGCGCCCCGCGCGGGCGCGCTCGTGGCGACGATCGTCCCACCATGCCGCTCGATGATCGTGCGGCAGATCGCCAAGCCGATACCCGTCCCTTCGTATTCGCTGCGCCCGTGTAAACGTTGGAAGACGCCGAAGATCCGCTCACCGTACTGCGCGTCGAAGCCGATTCCCTCGTCGGTCACCACCAGTTCGCAGACGTTGCGCCCAGCGATATCGCCGCCGAGTTCCCCCGTGCCGACAGGGCGGAGCCGCCCCTCGAGCCGTATCACGGGGGGATGGTCCGGGCGATGGAACTTTAACGCGTTGCCGAGCAGATTCTGGAATAATTGACGCATCTGCGTCGGATCGGCCTCGATGACCGGTAGGTCGCCGACTGTGACATGCCCGCAGGTCTGCTCCAGGCGCGTCTCGAGATCCCGCAGCACCTCGCCCGCCACCACGTTCAGATCGACCGGTTCGAATGGTTGCGTTGTAGCGCTGATCCGAGAGAGGGCGAGGAGATCGCCGATCAGCCGCTGCATCCGCGCGGCGGCTCCCTGCATCCGGGCGAGGTAATCCTGCCCCTCCGTGCCGAGGGCGGTACCATGCCGAAGCCGGAGCCGATCGCCGAACGCCTGGATTTTCCGCAGCGGTTCCTGCAAGTCGTGGGCGGCGATGGAGGCGAACTCTTGCAACGCCTGGTTGCTGCGGGCGTACTGGGCCTGGACCACCAGTTGCGCCTCTGCGGCCACCTTGCGCGCGGTGATATCCTGCGCCTGGACGATGAAATAGGCGGGCGCACCGGCGTCGCCGCGGACAAGCGCGATGCTGTAGAGGAGCCAGAGTACGCGCCCATCCTTGTGCAGGGAGCGCTGTTCGAGGGTGTAGGCGTGCTCCTCGCCACTGTCGCGCAGACGGTCGAGTGTAGTGAGGTCATCATCACGCTCGTCCAACGCAAGGAAGGAGCGGAATGGGGCGGCGAGTAATTCCGCTTCGGAATAACCCAAGAGCGCGGGGAAGGCGGGGTTGGTGGTCAGCCAGCGCCCATCGAGATCGACGAGGGCCATGCCGATCATCGCGTGTGCGAAGGCATCGCGGAACCAACTATCGCGCATCTGTATCTCGTCTACCCGATCGGGCGGCGTCAATGGCGGCATCTTTGCGCGCTTTCCGGGTGGTGAAGGGCGATTGTACGACCCGTTCAGTATACGCTTGCGACCGGTCTCGCACCAGTAGATATCGTGCGCCGGGTCGCGCTGCCCCGCTCAGCCGCACGGCGGTGGTGATCGGTCGGCTGACGGCGTACCGCTCGCGGTCACCACCGCGAGCGCGGTGTAAGGCGTCTCGCCGTGGAACATCAGCCGGTAGCTGCCGCCCTGTGGCAGATCGAAGGCACCGCTGGTCACGCCGATCGGTGCGCTGAGAAGGTTCCACGCCGTCTGCTCGGGGTTGCCAACCATCACCTGAAACGTGCCGCGCGCGTCGGGCTGTGCCCAGCAGAGCCGCCACGGTCCGGGCGTGGTGAACGGCTCGGTGATGATGAGATGGTCCGCTTGCCAGCGTCCTACCACCGTCCACACGGCGAGTGCCGGGGTCGGAGCGGGCGGTGGCGCGGTGGCGCTGGTAGCAGCATTGGACGGCACGGTCGGGGTGGCCGTGGGGATGCCGGATATGGTCGCCTGGGCGGCGCTCGGGCTGCCGAGGGTCGTCGCCGTGGGCGCTGGCGGTGCAGCGGCCGTGATCGCGAGTCGCGCACTCGGACGACTCGCGGTCGGTGCGGTCCTGGCAACCTCTGATGTGAAGGGGCGCGTGATCGCGAGTACACCACCCACGAATACCGCCCCGCCCAGCGCGATCAGCAGCGCGAGTGTCGTGCCGATTCGTCCTGGGCGTTGTCGCGCCATCGTCGCCTGCTTTCCGGTGAGTGATCTGTGCTTCGTTTCGCCGTGGCGATAGAGATACGTTGTGGGCGGCATTGGTGGATGCTACCCATATATGATGCTTCCTTCGTTGTGTTATTTGTGGTTGGCGGCGAACGTGGGTCGCCGGATGAAACCGGCGACCCACGCCACCCTCCAGCCTCCGTTTCTTCGCCCCCGCTCACGGCCTGATCCATTGCGGCGTGATCTCGGTAAGGGGGCGGTCGAACAGCCCGGCCTGCCCGGTGGGGCGGAAGAGTTGCGCGAAGTCGTCCGGCGTGAACGCTTTGCGGAGACGCGAGACATACGACGTGTGCAGGACCGTCAGGTAGTGCGCGACATCGTAGGGGGGCGTTTGCGCGGGGCTGTGCTCGGTCGCGTGCTCGTCCGTGCCGGAGATGGCGAGCGTGGCGGTATCGTTGCTGGCCTTGTCGGGGAGCCAGATGTTCGCGCCATCGGCGGCGCGGTAGAAGCGGACGCGCTCGCCGGCCTGCCACTGCGTGCGCCCGGCGGTGAGCAGAGCTTCGTAGGCCGCCGACCGTGCCCTCGCGCGTGACTGCGCGTACTCCTCGGAGGTCTTCGTGAGCCGCGCCACCGTCGCGACGTCGTGCGGGGTGATGCGCCGTTCGCGGAGCGCCGCGACGGTTTCCTGATATGCCTGCCACACCCCGATGATGTCGCCGACGAGCAGGCAGCGCAACGCCGCGTCGAGGAAACGCGCCCCGAACGCCTCGGTGCGGCTCGATTGGAACGAGTTGCCGCGCACGATCAGCTGGCCCTCGTCGGTGAGCAGGGCGTAGTTCTTGACCTCGTGGCTGAGCATCGCCCGATAGCGCCCCTCGTATTCCAACCTGAGGCCGTCTGGCAGGGTCGCGCCGATCGCGGCGACGCACGCGCGCTCGTCCGCCTCGGTCCAGTCGTCCGGGACGCCGAAGAAGACGCCGTCGGTGTCGGCTTCGAGGAGCGCCGTCCCGCGCTCGCGCAGTCCGTCCACGACCCGTTCCAGGATTTCCCGCCCGCGTCGGGTGATCTCGTCGGCCGCGCGCCGGTCGGCGAAGAGGGCCATCGGCCCCGCGCCGAGGTAGCCGTAGGCCGAGTTGATCACGATCTTCATCGCCGCCTGGAGGGCGTGGTGGCTGTGCGCCTCGGGGCTGTCCGCGACCGCCGTTTGCGCCCCGCGCCGGTGTTTGAGCCGCAGATCGGTCAGTCGCTCGACCAGATAGAGGAGGGCACCGAGCGGGTCGCAGGACGGCCCGATGCGGAAGGTCCGCATGATCGAGGGGTACATCGAGGCGATGTCGGCCTTGACCACCCGACGCGCGACCCCCGCGGCATAGAGGATCGTGGAGCCGCCCTGGTGCGGCGCGAGTTCCGTATCCGTACCCGCCGCGTTGCGCGGCAGCGCGGCCCCCGCCCGCAGATAGGCGCGCACCAGCAGCGGTTCGAGGAGCCCCATCGCCGGCCCCGCGCCCGCCACCCGCCCGTAGGGGCGCGGGGCCATCCCCGCCAACGCGAACGCCGCGCCCATCAACCGCCGCGACAGGCCATCGACCTCGGTCACGTCATCGAAGGCGTAGCGACGGATCCGCGCGGGGTCGGTCTGATAGATCTGGAAGATCTCCGCGCCAGCGACGTACGTCCGCTCCGGCGCGGCCACGCCGAAGTAGCGCGCGGCCGCTTTCAGGCCGTGTCCCGGTAAATCGCGCGCGGAGAAGGCGTGGCGGCGTACCGCGTCGAGCGTATCGATCAGCTCGCGCCCGGCGAGCTGGAACCGCACGCGCCGGCCCGCGCCCCAGCCGCTCGGCTCGTCGTGGCGTTCCAGGAGGGGCTGGTCGGGGTGGCGGCCCAGCGGGAGGGTGAGGCCGTTAATCGCCGCGCGCTCCGCCAGGAACGGCAGGTCGAACCCGAAGAGGTTGTGGTTCTCGATCACGTCGGGATCGCGCTCCCGGATCAGGGCGCAGAGCTCGGCGATCAGCGCGACCTCGTCGCGCTCGTGGGGCGCTTCGATGATCGTTTCCAGCCCCCGGCTATCGCGCACCGCCACCATGAAGATCCGGCCCTGCCGCGGCGAGAGCGACGTCGTTTCGAGGTCGACTTGCAGGCGGTAGAGATCGTCGTAGGCCATGTCGCGGAAGAAGACCCGCCCGGTCTGCATCAAGTATTGCTCGACCGCGCCGACGCCGTAATACTCGTCGTTCAGCTCGCGGAGGTGCTGCACCGCCACGCCGAGCCTGCGCCCGGCACCGCGCAGGATCTCGCGCCGCAGCGCCCGTCCATCGCGCGCCGTCAGCAGATAGCGCAGGGCATCGGGCGGGCCAGCGAGTTCGCGGTAGGTGAAGTGGGCGGCGTCGGCACCCGGCGCATCGGCGGCGACCAGGGTGTTGCCGAGGTGGCGCAGATCATCGAGGTGGGCGGCGAAGAGCCAGGGCCGAAAGCGCGCCTCGTGGCGGTGCAGTGTCGCCCCGTCGCGCTGCCAGATGAGGGCACGACCGCCGTGGTCGGCCCAGATCGAGACGATGCCGGGCGTCGGGTCCCAGCCGAACAGCCATTCGTCGCTCGCGCGGCTGTTGGCGGCTGGCGGCACCGCCAGCGGTGCGGTTATCCCTTCCCGCCCGCTCATCGGCGTATCCGCTTGCGGACCGGGGCTGGGGTCTGGGGCGGTCGGGTGCGGAGGTAGTGGCACTGTAGCGGCGGTATCATCGTTACCCCTGCCCCTCCCGCTTCCCGCTGTTCCCGTTGCGCTCGCCTTGGCGCGCTTGTAGCCCAATTCGCTCTCGCTGTCCGTGCGACCTAAATGGTGTCACCCCGCACCTGAACAGGCGTCTGTGGCGGTGTCCGTTCACAGAGATTATACGGATCGATCGTGACGGCGGCGACCGAATCGTGGATACTGCGGGCGGCGGCGTGGCGGGTGGCGAACCGTTGCCGGTATGCGGAGGGGATACGGCATGAAGATCACGCGGATCGAGACCTTCCTGGTGCGGCCCGACAGCCGCAATTACGTCTTCGTGCGGGTCCACACCGACGAAGGGTTGTACGGGGTCGGCGAGGCGTATTCGGCGGGGCCGGACGACGCCGTCGCTGCGGTGATCCACGACTTCGAGGCGTGGCTGATCGGGCGCGATCCGCGGGACATCGAGTTTCTGTGGCAACTGATGTACAACGCCTCGCGCTTCCCGGGTGGGGTGGTCACCAACGCCGCCATCTCGGGGATCGAGCACGCGCTGTGGGACATCAAGGGCAAGGCGCTCGGTGTCCCGGTCTACCAATTGCTCGGCGGCAAGTGCCGCGACAGGGTGCGCGTCTACATCCACTCGGGCGGGAACACGCCGGAGGAATTGGTGGAGAATACGGTCCGTCGCCTGGAACGGTACGGTTGCACCGCCGTCAAGGTCTCGCCGCATTCGTCGCGCGAGCCGGTCCTGACCAGTGCCGCGAACACGCGGACGGCGGTGGCGCGAATGGAGGCCCTGCGGCGGGCGCTCGGCGACGAGATCGAGATCGCGGTCGATGCACACGCGACGATCTTCGAGCCGATCCGTGCGCTGCAACTGGCCCAGGCGCTGAAGCCGTACAACCCGTTCTTCTTCGAGGAGCCGACCCGCCCGGAGAATATCGACGCGCTGGCGGCGTTGCGCCGGCAGATGGACATCCCACTCGCCACCGGCGAGATGCTCTACACCAAGTACGAGTTCCGCGATCTCCTGGTGCGGCACGCCGCCGACATCATCCAGCCGGACATCTGCTGCGCGGGCGGCCTGTTGGAGCAGAAGAAGATCGCCGCGATGGCTGAGGCGTTCTACGCGACGATCGCCCCGCACAACCCGGTCGGGCCGGTCGCGACGGCGGTCAATGTCCACCTGGCCGCCTGCACGCCGAACTTCCTGATCCTCGAATACCTGCCCGACGATGTGCCGGGTCGGCGCGAGCTGGTGGACGAGCCGATGCGCCTCGTCGATGGCTACCTGGAGTTGCCGACAAAGCCGGGGCTGGGGATCGATCTGAACGTCGAGGCGTTCGCGCAGTACCCGCATCGGCGCTGGCATCGCGCGTTCCCGATGCGCGCCGATGGGTCGATCGGGTATCCGTAGGGGAGTCGTGAGTCGTGAATCGTGAGTCGGGAGGGAAGTAGTCAGAGTCGGTGGTGGATGGCCCTCGCCCCCGGCTTGTACCCGGGTGAACCAGGTTTATCTTGCGGTAAGTCGGGGCAATGCCCGGATGAACTGGATACTATTCGCTCGCCATGCTGTCGCCTAGGGGGCACCCGCCAATGCCAGGGCGTGTCCTCAGTTGAGGAGGGGCCGAGGCGGCGAGGGGGGGCGGCCAGGACGTTGCGCTTGGTCTCGTCGTGGCGAGTGGTGATCCCCCGGAACGGCCTGCGCGTGCAGCAGCGGTGCTTGATCAGACGCCGAGTGCTGAGCATCTCCAGCGCCGGCCTTTCCCGTTTTCGGCCCCCGGGCGCAGGGAGTGCCGCTTCCGCGGCTGGGGCATCCCTGCCGCTGAAGCGACCGCGTCATTGCGACCATGCCACCGATAGGTGCGGGGACCGCAGGAGTCCCGGTTCCTAAACCGAAGCTCAGGCGAAACTTTTATGGTGCGCGCTGTAAAGCATGTAGATCCCATCAGCGCTTCGGTTTAGTTATCCAGCTCGACGACCGGCAGGCCGTGGACGCCGAGGGTGGTGGAGATTTCGCTGCCGTGATGGATGTCGTGCTCGAGAATGCCCCAGATGATCGACTGGAGTGACACCGCAGGCCGTACTGTGCCAGCCCGACGCGCCCCATCCAGCCACATTCGGGCGTATGGCTGGAGCGCGGGCTCGACCCGTTGCGCGTGGCGCTCGCGTCCCGCCTCATCCAGGGGCGGGACGACCCGCTCGAGATCGGCGGGGTCAGGCTGGCGAGCGTGCCCTCGATCATCCGCCAGGTCTGCTCCAGCCCGGTGACGAGTTCCGCCGCTGTGTGGCCTGGGTCCACATCCGCCTCGCAGACGCCCAGTGTCCATAATTCGTAGGGGGTTAGCTCGTCGCCCCCCTCGCCCATCCGCGCGTGGAGCCACCAGGCGCGATTGGCGACGATATGGGTCGCGTACATGCCGATCGTCCAGTGGCGCGGCGTGGTACGCAAGGCCAGCTGATCGACGGTGAGGGGTGCGATGGCCGCGACGAGGTGCCACTGGTAGCGCCCCCACCCCGCGTAGAAGGGGAGGAGCGAACGCTGCTGTTCGGTCATGATAGGTACTCCTTGTTTGTTTCACAGAGAAAAAACAGCACGACCGGCTCGACACGCACGAGGAAATAATTCCTCCCGCACGTCGGGCGCAGAGCGACTGAGCGCTCATCCGTGATTGGAGACACGCGGTCGAGCGAAGCAAGAATGTATCGTCTGTTTCACCGTTTGAACAGGAAACAGGATGGGGTTAGCGGTGCGACGGCATAGGTGCCAAACCTCTCTAAAAAAATGAGTGGCCTACTTCACTACTATACAAGGCACGATGATCCTGTCAAGGATGGATCGACGCACCGGCGAACCCGATTCTGCGCGTCCCGGCTCGGGATGGGGGATACACGGGAGCATGACATGGGGGGTCGGCAAAATACCCACCACCCGGCAAGTCGATCACTATCCTCCGGTTGTCCGCCGCCGCACCATCGCCACCCCAGC
>DATCMP010000788.1:0-10852 GCA_036563365.1 Thermomicrobiales bacterium | reverse complement strand
GCTGTACCCCCGACGGTTGGGCTCGGGCGCGTTGCTGTTGCCGCTCGGGTGGTCATGGCTGGCGGCGATGGTGGCGTTGTGCCAGTCGCTGGCGCAGCCTGTGTCGCCGCCGCGGCGATGGCTGGCGTTCCTGCGGCTGTTGCTGGCGGCGTTGTCGTCGTCGGTGGTGGTGCATCGAGCTGGCAGGCGCTCAGGGTGGTGGTCAGGAGCAGGAGCAGGACTGCCGCCCGCCACCAGCGTCGCTGATGCGGGTAAAGCGGTGTACTTGTCTGTCTGTCGCGGGGCATCGGTCCTCACTATTCTCGTGGATAGTCGCCTGTGATCGCGAGGCAATGGTGGCGAGCCTCCATGGAGACGCGCGCCGTCGGTCCCTATATGCTATAACCCGCCGGGTGGCGTTTCGGCTGCATAGCGGGGTGGTGAGCTTGTAATCGCGTGGCGTGGGCGGGGGTATGCGCTGCCCGCTCCGATCGCGAGTATAACGTGAGCGATTGTCGATCGATCGGGTTGGCGGGCGTGCCGTAGCCGCCTGCATCGACGCGCGCCGAGCGCAGGGAGGGTGGAGAAGACTATGCCAATTGATGCGGCCCAGGTCGAAGCGACGCAGGCGCGGATCGTGGCGGTGGCTGGTGAGGTCAAAGGGATCGTCGGCGTCTACGCGAAAGATCTGGCGAGCGGCGTGGAGATCGCGCATAACGCCGATACGATCTTCCCGACGGCCAGCGTGATGAAGATCCCGATCCTCTACGAACTCTATCGCCAGGTCGAGGCGGGGACCGTCGATCTCGACACGCGGGTGACGCTCGGCGCTGAGCACATGGTCCCCGGCTCGGGGATCCTGCAAGACCTCGCTCTCGGGCTCAGCCCGACCGTGAAAGATCTCGCCACGCTGATGATCACCGTCAGCGACAACGCCGCGACCGATCTCGTGCTGGAACAGATCGGCC
The DNA here is from genome assembly GCA_036563365.1 of Thermomicrobiales bacterium. Lineage (GTDB taxonomy): Bacteria > Chloroflexota > Chloroflexia > Thermomicrobiales > CADCWN01 > CADCWN01. The sequence continues at coordinate 9,905 of DATCMP010000788.1, read as the reverse complement.
TCGCTTCGTTGGCGGCAACATTGCGCGGGCTCGGGCTCACGCGCACGCAGATCCCGCTGACCGTGCGGGCGCTGCTCTACGACACCGTCGGCCTCGATGCGGCGAACCCGGAGCATACCTACGAACGCTATCTGGAGCGCTCGCGGGCCGGGGTGATCGATTGGGATTGCCGCGCGTATGGCGATGAGGGCAACAACGTCTCGACACCGCGCGAGATGGCGACCTTGCTCGGACTGATCGAGCGTCGCCAGGGGCTGGGTGCTGCCTCGTGCGCCGCGATGATCGACATCATGAAGCGGCAGAAATATACCGACCGGATCCCGCGCAGGCTGCCGGAGGGGACCGATGTGGCGCACAAGACCGGCAGCCTGCGCGGCATTCGCAACGACGCCGGGATCGTCTATGCCCCCGACGGCCCATACGTGATCAGCCTCTTCGCCCGGCGCCTCGACGATCCGGTGGCCGGTGTGGATGCGCTCGCCCGGATCAGCCAGTTCGTCTGGGAGGGCTTTGTCGGGCCGGTCCCGAAGTCCGTGTATGGTCCGACGCCGGAGGTCGCCGCGCCGTGAGCGCCCGATGAACCGTGCGTCGATCGTCGATGGCGCGCTGCGGACGCCGCGCCTGCTGCTCCTGCCGTGTCGCCCGCCGGTCGCGCAGGCGATCATGGCGGGCGCGGGGGCGCTCGAAGCGCTGCTCGGCGTGCGGCCCGCGGCGGATTGGCCCGGACCGAACTTCCGCGCCTATCTGCCGCAGTTAATCGCGAATCCAGCCCGGGGACGTTGGAATTGGCTCGTCATCCACCCGGAGGATCGCCTGATCATCGGCGATAGCGGCTTTCATGGACCGCCCGACGCCGCTGGCCTCATTGAACTCGGGTACATCTTCGCCGCCGATTATCGCGGTCGCGGTTACGCCACCGAATCGGCGCGGGCACTACTCGGTTGGGCCTGCGCGCAGCCGGAGGTATGCCGCGTCATCGCCATTTGCGCCGCCGACAACTACCAGTCGATCCGCGTGCTAGAGAAGCTTGGTTTTCATCGTGCGGGCGACGATGGCGATGAATTGCATTGGACGTTCGATTGTGAGCGGTGCGCCAGCGGTCCGCAGTTGACTACTGCTGTTCAGTGCGTGATCTGGTAGCGACGGATCGCCGGGACGACCAGGCCGATCGCCACGACCGTCAGGACACAGGCGATGCCGCCGGAGGCGACGGAAACGGCTGGGCCAAAGGAGTTGGCGACGACGCCCGCTTCCAATTGCCCGAGTTGCGGCCCGCCCTGCACGAAGACCTGATTCGCCGCCGTCACCCGCCCGCGCAGGGCGTCGGGGGTCAGCAGTTGCAGGATCTGGTGGCGCAGGGTCATGCTGATCGCGTCGGTGAGCCCGGTGCCAGCCAGGAAGATGAACGCCATCGGCAGGGTCGTCGAGAGGCCGAAGCCGATCGTCGCAAAACCGTAGGCCGCGACCGCGAAGAGGAGCGGCATCCCCGGCTTGCTGATCCGGTTCGAGAGCAGCGTCATCCCCGTCGCGCCGAGCAACGAGCCGATCGCGGGCGCGGAGAAGAGCAGCCCGAGCCCCTCGGTCGGGATATGCAGGATCCGGTCGGCGAAGACCGGCAGGAGGACGGTCGCGCTGCCCCAGAAGGTCGCGCTGAAATCAAGGCCCATCACCGCCATCAGGATCGGATTCTTGCGGATGAAGCTCAGGCCCTCGACCGCCGCGCGCCAGCCGCGCACGCCGCCGACCGCCGCCGCGCCGGGTCGGGCGCGCATCAGCAGCAGCGAGACGATCACGGCCAGGAACGAGGCCGCATCGAGGCCATAGGCCCAGCCGAGCCCGGCCTTGGCGATGATCACGCCGCCGAGTGCCGGTCCGGCGATCGTCGCCACTTCGAGCGCGGTGATATTCCAGGAGAGGGCGTTGGGCAGATGGGCGCGCGGCACCAACGCCGGGATCAGCGCCTGCCGGGCGGGCTGATCGAGCGCCCCGGCGGCGGCGGCGAAGAAGGTCAGCGCATAGATCGCGGCGATGTTGATCGTCCCCAGGGCGGTGAGGGCGGCGAGGATCGCCGAGCAGATCAGCAGGATCGGCTGCGTGAAGAGCAGGAGCCGTCGCCGATCGATCGCGTCGGCCAGGACGCCGCCGAGGAGCGAGAAGAAGACAACCGGGATGACGCGGAACAGCCCGATCAGCCCGAGTTGCAGCGGCGAATTGGTCAGTTGGTAGACGTGATAGGCGATCGCCACCGTCTGTATCTGCCGCCCGAGGGTGTTGACGAAACGCCCGATCAACAGGAGTCGATAGTCGCTGTGCGTGAGCGCGATGAACGGCGAGAGACGTTCGACCGGGCCAGCGGGGGGCGGTGTGGCGGGTTTACTCACCGTGCGCGACCTTCACGTTGCACAAATCCTTTCGCAAGTGGACGCACGCGAAAAAGCCCCGGCGTGCAAACGCGGGCTCTTCGAAGGCGAATGGGTTGCCGATGAAGCGATACGGCGTCGGGCCGTGGGACGCGCGGCGCATGGCCTGGGTTTTCGGGCATTGGTGTGCCCATCGAGCACCCTGCTGCCATAGCTCTGCGTTGGGCCGTTGCCAACGTGCGGCAGTATAGCATAGGGATAAGAAAATACTGACGATTACGCTCTCATATAATGTACGCACAGTGGTGTGTATGTTAACATATTAGAATCCCGACAATTGCGATGCCTCGCGTTATGCGTTTAGGAGCGTTCTATCGTGAGTGCCAACCGAAATAATGAGATTCCTATACACTTGACCATAGAGGAGCAAGTCGGTCGCGTCGAAGAACTTAAATCGCTACTTATCCAGCGTGCGACGACCCAGAATTGTGGGCCTGAACACGAATTAGAATACGTCAATCTAAGGCGATATTTTGTACAGCATGATAGTGAAACCGTGCGTATACATGTCCCGGCTTTCATGAAAAGTTGTCGTGGATTATCAGAGTTCTGGTTTCATATCAGATCTGATTACGATACGTATCAGAGCCGTAAGGAGTATATCTTCCGAGAATTTGCGCCACTTCTTGACTATCTCGAAGGTATCCCGCCTGATACGAGCAAAGCTCTCTTCGCTGTGCTTGATACCCTACCTGGATGGGTGGCGGTTACCGAGGAATGGCATAAGGCTTGCTCAAGAGTTAAGAGAGACCCCGCCGGTGCAATTACTTCCGCTCGTACATTGCTTGAGTGTGTCTGTAAACATATCCTTGAGGATTCCAATATACCGTATAAAGATTCTGATCCACTCCCTAACCTATACCATAAGGTTGTGGCTCATCTGAATCTAGCGCCCTCGCAGCACAGCGAAGAACTATTCAAGCGTATTCTTGGTGGATCTCAGACTGTTGTTGACGGGTTAGCTGCATTGCGAAATGATCAAGGCGATGCACATGGAAAGGGACCAAGAGGATATCGTCCTGTGGCTCGTCATGCTGAGTTAGCTGTTGGCTTCGCTGGATCTATCGCCTCATTTCTTATTATGACTTGGCAGCAGCGCAAAGAGTCGAAATGATGCTAAACGCTGCATCCATTAGTCGTATGCTGACTTAATGATTCTGGAAAGAGAAAATCTCGCGCAGTCGCGCCAGGAGGGCTGGTTCGTCGGCGGGGAAGATGGTGCGCGGGTCGAGGAGGAGGCGGTCGTCGCTGATCCTGCCGATGATCGCCGGGGTGCCGGTGCGGAGGGCGGCGGCGAAGCTGTCCGGTGTGAGGTGATACGCGGCAAGGGTGGCGGCGGCGAAGGCCAGGGCGTAGGTAGGGAGGGTTTCTTCCGGGAGGGAGCCGCCGCCGATCGTTGAGCGTGTCGGAACGAGCGTGGTGGCGATGCCAATGGTGGCGAGGGTAGCTTGCCAGCGAGCCGCGCGGTCGCGCAACGCCTCTTCCGAGGCGGCGATCATCTGCCAGATCGGGATGGTGGTGAGTTCCTCGCCGCGCAGGTAGTGGCGCAACGTTTCGGCCAAGCCCGCGAGGGTCGCCTTGTCGGCCCGCACGGCGCGGGCGAGCGGGTGGCGCGTGATCCGCGCGATCTCGTCGCGGTGGCCGATGATGATCCCGGCCTGCGGGCCGCCGAGAAGCTTGTCGCCACTGAAGAGGGTTACGGTCGCGCCGTCGCGGACACTCGCGACCACCGTCGGTTCGTGTCCGATCCCGAACTCTGCGGTGTCGCGTAATGCGCCCGAGCCGAGGTCGTTGATCAACGACACCCCATGCTGCCGCCCGAGCGCGGCAAGTTCGGCGATCGTCGCCTCGTGCGTGAAGCCGATCACGCGGAAATTGCTCGAATGGACTTTCAGCAGCGCCGCCGTCTCGGGGGTGATTGCCGCCGCATAATCGCGCGCATAGGTGCGGTTCGTCGTGCCGACCTCGACCAGCGTCGCGCCGCTCTGCCGCATCACGTCGGGGATGCGGAAACCGCCGCCGATTTCCACCGCCTCGCCGCGGGAGAGGATGACCGCGCGCCCCGCCGCCAGCGCGGCGAGGGCCAGCGTCGTGGCGGCGGCATTGTTGTTGACGACGAGGGCCGCTTCCGCGCCGGTGAGGACGTTGAGCAGCGCCTCGATCTCGGCCATCCGCCCGCCGCGCCCGCCAGTCGCCAAGTCTAATTCGAGTGGTGTATAGGCGAGGGAAGCCGCCGCCATCGCTGCTGCGGTCGCCGCGCTGACCGGTGCCCGTCCAAGGTTGGTGTGCAAGACCACGCCGGTGGCGTTAATCAGCGGCGTGAGTTTCGATCCGAGCAGCAGCCGGAGGCGTTGCAGGACACGATCGTGCGGCGTCGGTCCGTCGAGTTCGCCCGCGAGGATCTCCGCCCGTGCTGCGTCGATCTCAGCGGCAATAATGGCGGCGAGGGCGGTTGCTGCGAGCGTGCCGCCGAGCGCTTGCACCGCCGCGTCGGCTTGCAGTTTGCCGACCGCAGGCAATTCGCGCAGCGCCGCGCGTTGGGCTTGCGCGGCGTCGCTCGTCTCCGATTGTTCAGGGCGTTTCATCGGCCATTTCGTCCTATATACAGATTCCCCGGCCAAGTCTACGCTATCGGTAGCGGCGGTGTCGCCTCGGGATGAACCGTGACCGAGCCGTGTCGTGGATCGTTATGGTGGCATAGCTGTTGCTTGTTTGGTCGGTATTGCGTCGCCGTTTTGGCGGGAATGAATTGGGAGGAAACACTATGCACTTCAGCGAGGAACAGGAAGAGCAGGGCGTCCACACCGGCGGATTGCCCGAGCGCCTGGGTTTGGCCGGCTACAGCGGCTTCGCCTTGCTGATGGCGGGCGGGGTCTTCGGCGGCACCGGGGGGATGGCGCTGGCGAGTCTGGGTCTGCTGACCGTTGTGTTGACCGCGCTCTTTTTCGCCTTCCTGTTCGTCACCCAGCGGCAAGGAACGCAGGGCGAAAGGTAACTCTTCGTTGTCATAATTATTCAGCTCACGAATTTTGCATCGCCGTACCTTGGTAGTATCTTTGGTCGCTTTCCCCATTCTTTTTCGCCTTGCTTTGCCCCGTGTCGTGGCAATACCGGACCTCTTGCACCCCAAACGTGATGCCATGTTCCGCGAGCAGAGGGTGTCCATCGTTCCTGCGATGGGCCGATTCCGGTGGACGCCATACAATCGTGCTAGAGTGCAGCCTACGGGCGATGCCCATGCGCTGGCCGGGGCATCAATCCTGACAGGTGCGGTCGCGCCTGACGGTGTGGTGTGGTGTAGCGGAAGGGGAGAGCGATGTCGGGCGCGATCTACGGTAACGGCGACTATCGATTCGAGGTGGTGCCCCATTGGGGACGCGGCCCGCGCGGTGTGGAGAAGTTCGGCCTGGTTTCGATGGTGGCGTGCGACGCGCAAGATCGGGTTTACGTCTTCCAACGGGAACCCGAAGCGGTGATGCTGGTCTTCGAGCCCGATGGCACGCTGGTCCGACGTTGGGGCGAGGCGTATTTCAAGCACCCGCACGGGATCTGGATCGCGCCCGATCAGACGGCCTACTGCACCGACCGCGATCGGCAGACGGTCACGCAATGGTCCCTCGACGGCGATCTGCTCCGCACCTGGGGGACACCCGATAAGGCGGGCGCGGAGGGCGCGCCGTTCAACGAGCCGACCCGCGCGATCGTCGCGCCGAACGGCGATCTCTATGTCTCTGATGGGTATGGGCAGCATCGCGTCCACCGTTTCGCCGCCGACGGCACGCTGATCCGCTCGTGGGGCGAGAAGGGGACCGGGCCGGGACAGTTCGGCTGGCCGGTCCATAGCGTGAGCTGGCACCCGCAGGGGCGGGTCCTGATCGTCGATCGGGAGAACAATCGGATCCAGCACTTCACGCCCGAGGGCGACTACCTGGAAGAGTGGACCGACTTCGCCGTGCCGCAGGATCTCTTCATCGACCCCGAGGGGATCATCTACATCGCCGAGGGCCACCCGCGGATCACGCTGATGACGCTCGATGGCAAGGTGGTGTCGCGGTGGGGTGAGCGAGGCGACGAACCCGGCCGGTTCCGCGCGTCGCCGCACGCCTGCTGGGTCGATCGGCAGGGCAGCCTCTACGTCGGCGAGGTGACGACGCACGACTGTTTCCAGAAGTTCGTCAGGCGGTAGGGGGAGGTAACCTCTCCCCGCCGCTGCGGCGACCCTCCCCTACAAGGGAGGGTGAGGGTCGCCAGCGTGGCGGCGGGTGCTTGCTCAGTGCGTGTGGTCGCCGTGACTGTGGGTCTCGGCGTAGTGGGCGGCGAGGAGGTCTTCGCCGTAATCGTTGGTGAAGTCGCGCCAGACCGAGTGGATGTGGTTGGCCCCGTTCTGGGTGTTGTCGTATTCGATCAGGAAGCGCGGGCCTTTAACGGCGTAATAATGCCCATGGTCGCGCTCCTCGGTGCCGGCCCAGGCGAAGGCGACGCCATCGAGTCCGGCGCGCTCGATCGCGTCCCACGCGCCGCCCGCGATCTCATCGTCGGCGCGGGTCACGTAGTGGCGCACCAGGGCGGTGAGGTGGCCGCGCTGCTCGCCGGTGAGGTCGGCGTAGGCGATCCCGGTCGGCGGCACGTCGGGATCGGCGACCTGCCGATTCGTCGTCAGGATATCGTTCGGCGCGACCGGATCGACGATCGCGGTCCCCTTCTGCCCCGCGTCGAGGCTGCCAAGAACGATCCGCGCCAATTCCTCCTCTTCGGGCAGGATGCGGAGGCCGGTGTGTTCGCCGTGGCGCACGATCGCCGGGTTCGCGCCGAGGAAGAGGGGCGTCGGGGCGATCCAGTCGCCATCGACCACGGTGAAGATGATCCCGATGTGGTGGCCGCCGACCCGCCAGGCCCACGGCTCCTTGCCGCCCGGCTCGCCGAAGATGCTGACGGTGTAGCGCCCCGAGTCACGGTGCCAGTTATTGGTGATCCCTTCGAGTTGCTCGGTTTCGCGCAGGATCGGTTCCAGGTCGATGATCTGACGCGCCTGTTTCCCGCCGCGCGAACTGAGGCCGCTGGCGAGGAGCGTGAACGCCTCGCCGCGCTGCGCGTCGGTCATCTCCTGCAATTGCAGCCCCTTGCGGTCGATCGGCGTGTAATGCCAGAAATAACGCTCGTCGGAGGTGAACGGGAAGCTGGCGCGCTCCCGCTGGGCGTCATCGAGCGCCCCCAGGAAACGTCGCGCGGCCTCGGCCATCCTGCCGACCGCGACCGGTGCGCGATATGCGAGCGAAAGGTCGGTTGTCATCACTCCCCCATCCCTTAGCGATGAAGCATCCCGATGGCCGGGATGGGCGGCTTCCCACGCGCCATCCCTATCCTACCAGAGCGCACCGAAACTGTTTGGGGTGTTTATGCGACGTCGGGGCATCTGCGTGGCAGAGCTTGGTCCGAGTGCGGTCGCGGGGTTCAGCCGTCAGCCAACGTCGGTATCGTGTCCCTCGTCTACATCCTGCAGCCCTATTCGTCGGGCTGTGCGGCGGCAATGGCGAAGCCGAGCGCCCGTTCGAGCGGCAACGCCAGCCCTGTACTCCAGGCGGCGGTGAACGCCCCGGCACTGAGTTCCGCGCGTACGGTTGCCAGACGACGCTCGTAGCGCCGTTGCGCCACCGCTTCGATCGGTGCGCCGATCGCCTCCCGGAGGGCCGTCGCCGCGCCGAAGAGGGTGGCGGCGCGTGTCGGGTCACCGTGCGCGGCGATGACTCCCGCGAGGCCGCTCAGCCCTTCGGCGATTTTGCGCCGGTCACCGAGTTGATGAAAAAGGGTCAGGCATTCGCTATAGAGCGCCTGGGCCGTGCCCAACTCGCCGCGCTCCTGGGCGACCTCGGCGAGCAGCAGCGAACCGAGCGCCACGCCGCGAATGTTCCCCACCGCCCGCCGCAGGGCGAGGCTTTCTTCGCCATACCGCTGGGCGGCGGCGAGATCGCCCTCCGCGAGGGCGATGATCCCGAGTTGATTCAGGGAGAGGGCGATACCGTGCTGATAGGCGAGGTCGCGTTGGACCACCAGCGCTTCTTCGTAGGCGGTGCGCGCCCCCGCCCGGTCATCCTGGTCGAGGAGGAGCGTGCCAAGGTTATAGAGGCTGTAGCTGAGTCCCCAGGTATCGCCGATCTGTTGCCGCAAGTGCAGCGCTTCATCGAGGTAACGGCGTGCCCGGTCGTGATCGCCCTGATTCCGGGCGACCACGGAGAGATCGTTGAGCGCGAGCGCCATGTTCGACTTGTTATCGAGATCGCGGAAAATCGCCAAGCTTCGTTTCAGATATGCTGTCGCCAGGACATAATCGCTGACATCCTCCGCCAGCGTCCCCGCCGCGTAAAGGGCTTTGGCGAGCGCTGGCGGGGGAATATCCTCTTGCGCCAGCACCTGTTCCAGCCAGCGGCGGCCCTCGTCGATGTGGCCGCGATACCACCAGAAGAGGCCGAGCGCCCCGGCCAGACGGGCCGCCGCCTCGTGCGCGCCGCTCTCCAACGCCCGGCGTAGCGCCGCGCGGAGGTTGTCGTGTTCGCGTTCGAGTCGGTCGAGCCAGACCACCTGACCGCCGCCACGTATCGCCGGTTCCGCTTCCTCCGCCAGGGCGAGGTAATAGGCGATATGCCGGGCCGCGGCCGTGGCGGTTTCCCCCGCCACGTCCAGGCGTTCGGCCGCGTATTGCCGCACCGGTTCGAGGAGCCGATATCGCCCGGTGCCTTGCCCGGTGGAATCGTCCGTCGTCGCGATGTTGACCCCCACGAGCGATTGCTCGACAAGGTTCGCCAGCACCTCCAGCAGATCGGGACCGGCCAGCGCGGGATCGCCTTGATCTTCCGCGCCGATCGCCTCGATCGCGGCGAGGTCCCAACCACCGACGAAGATCGCGAGCGTACGGAAGAGTCGCTGCTCCTCGGGGTTCAGGAGATCGTAACTCCAGGCGATCGTGTTCCGCATCGTCCGCTGGCGTTCGGGGAGGTCGCGCGCCCCGCCCGAGAGCAACGGCAGCGCCTGGTCGAGCCGCGCCAGCACCTCGGTCGGATTGAGCAGCCGCATCCGCGCGGCGGCGAGTTCCAGCGCGAGCGGCAGCCCATCGACACGGCGGCAGATCGCGGCGATTGCGGCGGCATTGGCCTGGACGAGCGAGAAGCTCGGGATGACCTCGCGGGCGCGACTGACGAATAATTGCACCGCGGGGATCTCCGCGATCTCCGCCGCGGTCGGCAGCTTCCTTAAGCTCGGCAAGGCCAGCGGCGCGAGGGGGTATTCGCGCTCGCCCCGCAGGCGCAGCGGGGCGCGGCTCGTCGCGACGACCACGAGCCCCGGGCAGATCGCGATCAGTTCCGCGATCGTTGCCACCCCGTCGAGCAGGTGCTCGCAGTTATCGAGGATGAGGAGGAGCCGACGGTCGCCGAGATGCGCGCTTAGGGTTTCGAGCGTTTGGCGCCCCCCGGCCTCGGTTAAGCCGAATCC
>DATCMP010000770.1:0-2576 GCA_036563365.1 Thermomicrobiales bacterium | reverse complement strand
CGCTTGCGAGCGATATGGTGCTTGTTGGCACCATCCTTGCAAAACACCATCCTTGCGAAGAGGGCGCGGCTCGTGAATCTCGTCGCTGCTGAGATACGAAGTGTGCCTTAGCGTTGGAATATTTCTGCCGGGATACGGAGGGGAAGACGATGCAAAAGTTGAGACATTACCTGACTATGGGTGGGCTCGTCGTGGGCCTGGGTGTGCTGTCGGCCTGCGGGGCAAGCCCCACCGCCACGACCGCGCCTGTCGCGTCAACCGCCCCGACGGCGGTAGCGACAGCGCGGCCAAGCACTGCGCCAGCCACCAGCGCGACGACCAGCACGAGCAGCACGGCTACTGTCGCCACGCGCACGACGAGCGCCGCGACGGCGTCCGCAGCCGTCCCGGCTGCCGCGACAGCGACCCGTACCGCCGCGACAGCAACCCGCACTGGTACTTCAACAACCGGGACCGCCACGCGCACCGGCTCGCCGACCGCCGCCGTATCGCCCGCGCAAGCGGTTACCGCATTACAGCAGCTCGACAACTCGCGCCAGGCGTGGGTCTTCACCGGATTCACCGTCGCCGGGCTTTCCGGGGATCTCAATCCCGTCTTCGAGTACAACGGGGGCAATAGGAAGGTGACCCTCGCCGCTGCGGGCACAAATATCGAAGCCTACCAGGTTAGCAACGTGCTCTACGTTCGCGCGCCGATCGGCGGCGTGATCCAGGCCGATAGCAGCAACCCGCTTGCGGCCCCGGCACAGACCCTCTTCAGCACGCCGTCCGCGTTGCTGACCGCCCTCGTACCGGCGAACACGTCCTACACGATCGCCGGGACCGAGATGGTTAACGGTCGGCAAGCGACGCGTTACACCGCCAATGTCGCCATCTCCGATCTGTCGTTCGTCAATCCTTCATTGGCCGGGCAGGGTGGTACCGCCGCGACGACTGTCTGGGTCGATTCAACCCAGGGCGTCCTCGTCGCCTTGCAGTCGAATATCACCGCCACCGCCTCGAATACCACCGCGACCGCGCGCCTCGATGTGACCAACATCGGTCAGGTAGCCCCGATCGCCGTCCCGCGCTAACGGGCGCGAGGCGACACCAACACTGCGCCGAAGCGAGCCGAGCAGCAATGCCCGGCCCGCTTCGGCATTTCTGTCGCCTCAAATACTCGTGCTAGAATGGGGTCGTTGTCGTCGGTGAAGCCGCGATGGGGCGGATGCCGAGAAGGCTTGGACGGGCGATCTGCGTGATGCCGAGGAGGACTGGATGAGCGACCTACGTGATGCCGAGCGCCAGTTGATCGGCGACATCTGGACCAGCGATGAGCCGTATCTGAATCTCCTGCATCTCTGCGACGATATCGGCAGCCGCTGGGCGGGGAGCCCGAGCGAGCACGCGGCGGGGGAGTTCATTCAGAGTAAGTTGGTCGCCTATGGCTTGCAGAACGTCCACCTGGAGCCGGTGCAGTTCGGCGCGTGGGAACGCGGCGAGGCGACCCTGCGGATGACCGCCCCGGTTGAGCGCACCTTTTCCTGCGTCGCGCTGCCCTATTGCCCGGCAGGGGAGATCGAGGGCGAACTGATCGACGTCGGCGATGGCGAAGAGGATGATTTCGCGCGTCTCGGCGAGGCGGTGCGCGGCAAGATCGCCATCAGTGCCGCCGAGACGAACCCGGTTGGTCGCCCGAGCGGCAAGCTGAGCCACCGCTCGGATAAGTTGGCCCGCGCGGTGGCCGCCGGGGCGCTGGCGTTCGTTTTTGTCAATCAGAACCCGGGCTTGCTGCACATCACCGGTGGTATCGGCGCGCCGGGCGGGAAGCCCGCCCCGATCATCGGCATCGGCGTCTCCTGGGAGACCGGCTCGGCGATCCTGCGGCTGGCGAAGCGCGATGGCGGGCCGGGACGCCTCGCCATCCGCACCGGCGGTCGTTTCTTCGACAATACCTCCTACAATGTTGTCGGCGATATTCCCGGTTCGCGATGGCCCGAAGAATTGGTTTTGGCTGGCGCGCACTACGACGGTCACGACATCTCCCAGGGCGCGCTCGACGATGGCGCGGGGACGGTGGTGGCGATGGAGGCGGCGCGGGCGCTCGCGGCCCTGCCACGCGAGACGATCGGGCGGACGATCCGGGTGGTCCTCTTCTGCGGCGAGGAGGTGGGGCTATTCGGCTCCTGGGCGTATACCGCTGCCCACGCCGACGAAGCCGCGCGGACCCGCTTCATGCTGAATCTCGATACCGCAGGGCGCGGCAAGGGCGGGTCCGAGTCGCTGATGTTGACCGGCGCGCCGGACCTGGTCCCCTACTTCACGGATCATGCGTTGGCGGCGAAATACGAGTATCCGGTGATGCACCGCTTCCAGTCGCACTCCGACCATTTTCCGTATGCCTTGCGAGGTATCCCCACCGCGACACTGAGCAGCCCCGATGATAAGTCCACGTTGGTGGGGCGTGGTTGGGGCCATACCGAGGCCGACACCGTCGATAAGGCGAGCCTGCGCGGCTTGCAGATGGCCGCCGTGCTGACGGCTCGCGTCCTTTTCCAGGTCGCGAGCGATGCCGAATTCCCCGGTCGCCGCCGGAG
>DATCMP010000182.1:0-3690 GCA_036563365.1 Thermomicrobiales bacterium | reverse complement strand
CCCCCAATGAGTCACCCCTCCCCGCGTCGGGGAGGGGCCGGGGGAGGGGTCAAACCCACGCCCTAACACAAAACGGGCCGGGGTAAATACCCCGGCCCGCTCACCTCTGCTTCTGCCTCGCCTACAGCGCCCCGCGCTCGGTCCCTTCGACGGTGCCGCCGCCGAGGACAATCGTCCGATCGTGGGCGTCGTAGAAGACGACCGCCTGGCCGGGCGCGACCGAGCGCGGCGGCTCCGCGAAGTCGAGCCGCGCGGTGTCCGGCCCGGTCGGGATCAGGGTCGCCGGGTGCTCCTGACCGCGATAGCGCAGGACGGCGATGATCGGCTGCGGCCCACTCGGCACAACGCCGCCGACGTAGTTCACCGCGCTGGCCCGCAAGGAGACGAAGCCCAACTGCCCCGCAGTGCCGACGACGAGTCGATTGGCGGCGGTGTCCAGTTCCATCACGAACATCGGCTCCTGCGTGGTGAGGCCCAGGCCGCGCCGTTGCCCGACGGTGTAGTGGATCAGCCCGCGATGCTCGCCGAGGACGCGCCCCGCCGGGTCCACGATCGGCCCGGCCTTCGCCGCGCCCGGTCGCCGCGAGAGGACGAACGCGGCGTAGTCGCCGGTCGGGACGAAGCAAATATCCTGGCTCTCGGCCTTCCGCGCGACCGGCAACTCGTACTGCCGCGCCAGCGCCCGGACCTCCGGCTTGGAGAGCGCGCCAACCGGGAAGAGGACCCGCCCCAACTGCTCCTGCGTCAGCGTGTAGAGGACGTATGACTGGTCCTTGCGCTCGTCGTGCGAACGGCGCAGACGATAGCGGCCATCAGCACCCTGCTCGACCCGCGCGTAGTGGCCGGTCGCCAGCGCCGCCGCGCCGAGCGCCTTCGCCCGCCCGAGCAGGAAATTGAACTTCGGCTTGCGGTTGCACTCCAGGCAAGGATTCGGGGTGCGTCCGGCGAGGTAGGCATCCACGAACGGCTCGATCACCGCGCCGACGAATTCGCGCTCCATATTCAGCGGGTAGAACGGCACGCCGAGACGCTGGCAGACCGCGCGGGCATCTTCCATATCGTCGATCGAGCAGCACTGGCTATGCCCCTCCTCCGGGGTGAAGAGCCGCATGTTGATCCCGATCGTCCGGTAACCCGCCTCTTTCATCAGCAGCGCCGTGACGCCGCTGTCCACGCCGCCGCTCATCGCCACGACCGCCAGTCGCCCGCGACCGGGCGGCAGCTGCGCCCGGTCCAGCGCCTCGCCGAGATCAATCCGCACGTCCTCATCGAGCGGCACCGGCGTGTTGAGCGCGCATACCTCCGCCTCCTCGCTCGGGCGTGGCGCGGGCATGGCGGGCAGGACGGGCAAGGTCCGGGTCTTCGTGGCGGTCATCGCAGGGTTCGCCTCATCGCATTGGGGGATCGGCACAACGGACAACAGACAGAAACATGGTTAATTGTGCCACGTCGTGGGGTGGGATGCCATCGGGCCGGGACCCAACGGGGGTGCCGCTCATGGCGTTTGCACGGCGGCGACGCGCACATAGTCGAACGTCGCGGTGAAACCGGACTGTCCCATCGCCACCAGGCCGATCCGCACGCGGGGACCGAGCGCGTGGGTCCAGGTCGCGCCGCGCTCCCAGAGAACGCCATCCCGGCTCGTATAGGCCGTATAGCGCTCCTCGATGGTCCCCGGGAGGGCGTGAACGGTCCCGCCGGGGTCGGTCGCCGCGGTCGCCACATCGGCGCGCTTCGTGAAGGAGTGCCGGACAATACGTAGCCAGGTCCAGCCATCCGGGCCCGCGGGCGGACCAGCAAAAGTAGACCCGTAATTCGGGAAACCGGGGGCCGGTATCAGCTGCTTGGCGAACTCGATCTGCCGCGTACCCCAGATCGCGACCGGGGCGAGCTTGAGATAATTGTCGTCGTCGCCGTAGATGACGAGCCCGGCCTGGGCATAGTTGTAGCCCTCGCCCGTCGGCGGCACGTCGAGGCGTAGCCGCGTCTCGACGACGAAATCGCCCGCCGGAGCGCCTTCGATGATCATCGGCGGGCGCGCGGGCGGGCCGCCGGGGTAGAGGTGCAGATCGGTGTTGGTCGTCGCGAGCCGGAGCGCGCCATCCACCAGACTATAGCTGCCGGTCGCGGGCGAGCGCACCCAGCCCCACTGCGCCCCGAGGCCGGGGCCGCCGAACTCGTCCGTGAGCGCGGCGACGAGCGCACCAGGCCGATCCTCCACCAGCGGCGGGATCGGTTCGCGACGGGGATCGCCCAAACGTGCCGCCGGGACGGGCTGGAGCGTATCGGACGCCCCGTGACCGCCGTTCACGAGCGGCCAGCCATCGGCCGACCAATCGAGCGGGTCGAGCAGCGGCGGGCGCTTGTTCCATCCGGGTGGCCCGGCGAAGTAGGGGTCGGCGCGATCGATGGCGTGGTAAAGGAACCAGTCCTGCCCGGCGAGATCGGTGAAGACCGCATTGTGCCCCGCGCCCACCCAGCGGTTGCCGTTAGGCACTAGGATCGGGGTGCCGCCCACCGCCGCATCGAGCAGCGCCACCCCGGCCCGATCGGTATACGGCCCCAGGACGTTCGCCGAGCGCCCGACGTAGACCCCGTAACCGGTCAGCGGTCCGGCGCTGCAACAATCGCCCGCCGAGACGAAGAGGTAGTAGTAGCCGCCATGCCGGACGACGAACGCGCCCTCGTAGCGGTCGCCACTGGCGATCTGCACCTCGCGCGCGGCGTCGGCCCGCAGGCCATCCGCCAGGAGGGGCCGCGCGGCGATCCCGCCGAAACGCCCGCCGTAGAAGAGATAACGCTGCCCGGATTCGTCGGCGACAACGGCCGGGTCGATGACCTCGCGCCGCTGGCCCGGGCAGCAGGCGACATCGTAGGGCGCGACGACCGGCACGCCGCTATCGACCCACGGCCCGGCGGGGCTCGGGGCGGTCGCCACGCCGATGGCGCTCCCGCCACCGGGAAAGGCGGTGTAGGGGGCCGCATAATAGAGATAATAGCGCCCGTTGAAATACTGGACATCCGGTGCCCAGAGCGGCGTGCCGGGGGCGACCCAGCCCGGCAGGGCGGCGAAGACATCGCCGATATAGGCCCAGGTCACCAGATCGGACGAGCGCAGGATGGCGAAGTAATGGAATCTATCGCCGACCCGTTCGGCATCGTTGAGCGGGTCGCTGGTGCAGTACATGTACCACAGGGCGTCCTGCCCACGGATGATCGCCGGATCGGGGCAACTGCCGACCGGGCCGGACGGCGAGGTCGCCCGCAGCGGATTCCGATAGGTCGGCGGCGCGGGCGCGGCGCGCGACGGCAGGGCGAGCGGGGCGACGATCCCGATAAGCAATAGTGTCAGTGCCAGCGCGCGTGTCAATACATGCCCGGACCGCGCAGACGACAGCCTGTCTCTCCTGTGCCGAGCCATCCCGAACTCTCCCCTCAGTTCACATCGAGGCATCTGTTGCGCCGAAACGCTCGGCACAAACGTGACCGCGATGTGAAAAATAGCGAGCGATGTCGCGCGATAGTACGGAGATTGCCTTACTTATTCCAGTTGGCGCTAGTCTACTACCGTGAGCCGATTTCGCACAAGTGGCTGTGCGGGCGCACCAATCGCGGGGCTGACTGAGGGGGGAGGAGTACAACAAAGGGGAACGGAGAAGCGGACAGAGAAGGGCTTCACGAGTGTGCCGC
>DATCMP010000756.1:0-2489 GCA_036563365.1 Thermomicrobiales bacterium | reverse complement strand
CCCGGGATCGGGCAACAAGACCTCGTCGCCCGCCTCGATCAGCGCCAGGGCCGTCGCCGCCAGGGCGTTGATCCCCCCGGCCGTCACCAGGACCTGCGCGGGGGTGACCGGGCGATCCCACAGCGCGGTGTAGCGCTCGGCAATCGCCGAGCGCAGGGAGGGCAGGCCGGCGTTGGCGGTGTAGCGGGTGTACCCCTCTCCCGCCGCGGCGCAGGCGGCCGCGACGATGTGCGCGGGCGTGGCGAAACTCGGCTCCCCGACCTCGAGGTGGATCACCCCCTCCCGCGTCGCCGCCAGATCCATCACCGCGCGGATCCCCGAGCGCGGCATCGCCGTGACCACCCTGGATAGTGGCTTCATCCGCCCCCCCGCTCGTCGTGACGCACTAACTGCAAGGCCACTAATAATGACAGCATACCCCGCATCGGTAGCGTCCAGGTGAACTGAGTCAACCATCGGGTTACCACGTTCTTTACACTTCGGGAACCGTTTCCGTGACGCTCCGTACGGTGTCAATAACTCGCAGCAGGCCGTTGAAACCGCGCACAGCCTTGGTTGTCCGTGAGCCAACAGCCCCCGACGTAGGAAGAACAAGAACTCGCCAGGACACGAGTAATGACATCCTACGAGGGTCTGGACGGCGTAGAACCGCAGGTCGGCGACGTGCCGGTCGGTGGCTCCCACCCGTAGGCGTCGCCGAGCACGCGCTCGGTCTGGACGGGGGGCGATGATCTTGTCGCAGACGAAACGGGAAAGGGGCTTGATCATGGAAGGGCGTGGCGCGGGGCTATCCCTTGACATTGTAGCAGTTGCGAACGATTGTCCCCATGCTATACTGCCACGTCGACACCGGGCTACCAAGAAGGAGGGTCGCATGCCCACCCCACCGTCGGAATCCTGGCGCGTCATCCTCTGCACCGACATCCCCTTCGTCGTCCCCTGGTACAAGGACCTCCTGGCCGCCGCCGGGCACCGCCTGGTCGGCGTGCTCACTGCCCCGACGCGGGAGTTCGGCTACCCCGACGTGGTGCGCCACGCGCAGCCCGAGGCGGACGTGCTGGTGTCGCGTCGCCCGCGCGGCTGGGCCGCGCAGCTCGCGCCCCTGCGTCCGGATCTCCTCATCGCGAACGGCTTCCCCTTCCGCCTGCCGGCCGACCTGCTCGCGCTGCCGCGCCTGGGGGCGGTCAACGTCCACCCCGCGCTCCTGCCGCGCTACCGGGGGACGGACACACCGTTCTGGATCCTGCGCCACGGCGAGCGGGAGGGCGGCCAGACCCTGCATCGCATGGCCCCCGACTTCGACACGGGGCCGATCCTGGCGCAGGCACGCTTCCCGCTTGCGGACGACGACGGCCTGGACGCGTTCATCGCGAAGATGGCCGCGACGCTGCCGGCGCTGTGGGCCACCGCCCTGCCGAAGATCGCCGCGGGCGACCCGGGCGAGCCCCAGGACGCGGAACAGGCCAGCTACTACGGCCACATCGCGGACGAGGCGGCCTGGAAGGCGATCGACTGGGCGCAGCCCGTTAGGGCGGTCCACAACGTGGTGCGCAGCGCGGGCTTCGCGCGGGCGTTGCCGCCGGGGGCGGTGGGGGACATCGACGGGGTGCCGCACCGCATTACCAGGACGCGGCTGCTGCCCGCCATGGCGGACGACAGCGACCCCGGCACGGTCGTGGGGCGCGACGGGGACATGCTGCTGGTGCGGTGCGGGGACGGGGCGATCGGGGTCGTTGAGTACGAGCGGATTGCCGAGGGTTGACCCGAGTCCTGCCGGGGGCGTATACGGGGGATGAGCCGGTACGACAATGGCTTGGGTTCGTCCCAGCCGGAACCCGGCCTGGCGGGGACGCGGTGGGTATCGCGCGATCTCATCGCCGCGCTGGACGAGCGGGCCCCCTGAGGCTCGACGCCCAACTCGACACCACGTCGGGGGAGAGCGCCAGATGGCAGGCAGGAGTATAGTGCGCATACACGCAGATCGTTCCTGCCTCACCACGCCTCGTTGAAGAAGGCCGGTCTCGAGACCCGCTAGATTACGCCTAGCGGGTCTCTTCTTTGTGACCCGCGATCTCCCCCCATTCCAATCCGATCTATCCGGGCATCAACCTAGCAGCGACCGACCGAGAGGTTCGCACACCGGGGCAACGGCAAGCCCCGACAATGACCGATGCGAGCACCAGCTCCGACACCTCCGCCCACACAGGGTAGCGACGCGCAAGCCACACGATCCAGCGGCACATGAACCCGTTTGGTGGCCGTCTACGATCTTCGGCGGCGTGGAGGCATATGACCCGAGTGGTGGCGTATGACCACGCGGTCTTGGCCCGAGAATTCCGGGTCAGCACTGCGCCGGGCGATAATCGTGTCAACGCTGCGGCAATGCTTTAGGCCGCATCCACGCCCTGGGTGCCACCAAGGTCGCCGCCATCTGCCGGATGTTCGTCGCCCAGCCGCTCACTGCACTCCTCGCCACCGGTGCCCAGGCC
>DATCMP010000752.1:0-3217 GCA_036563365.1 Thermomicrobiales bacterium | reverse complement strand
CCGGAGCAGTTGCGTTTCCCCGAGTTACGCCTGCCCGATCCGCTCTCCGAGCAGGAGGTACGCGCCCGGTTGACCGAGTTGGCCGAGTCGAATAATCACGCCGGTCAGTTGCCGTCGTTCCTGGGCGCCGGTGCCTATGGGCATTACGTCCCGGCGGCGGTCGGGTACATCAACCAGCGCGGTGAGTTCCTGACCGCCTATACGCCGTACCAGCCCGAGTTGAGCCAGGGGACGTTACAGGGGATCTACGAATACCAGACGATGATCTGCCAGCTCTACGGGATGGATGTCTCCAACGCTTCGATGTACGACGGTGGCACCGCCCTGGCCGAAGGGGCGCTGATGACCATCGGCGCGACGCGGCGGCGGAAGATCGTCGTTGCGGGGACGTTGCACCCGGCCTATCGCCACGTCCTTCGGACCTACACCGTCGGCCTGAACGTCGAGATCGTCGAGGTGCCGTGCGACCCGGCGACCCTCCAAACCGATCTGGCAGCGTTGCGCGTCGCCGCCGAAGGGGCCGCCTGCGTCGCGGTGCAGTACCCGAACTTCCTGGGGGCGATCGAGGATATGGCGGAGTTGGGGCGGATCGCCCACGCCGCTGGCGCGCTCTACCTCGTCGCGTCGTACCCGATGGCGCTCGGGCTGCTGAAGCCGCCCGGCGAGTTCGACGCCGATATCGCCGTCGGCGAGGGGCAGTGCTTCGGCGCGGGCCTCAACTTCGGCGGGCCGTACCTCGGCGTCCTGACCTGTAAGCAGAACCTCGTCCGCCTGATGCCCGGGCGCGTCGTCGGCGTGACCAGCGACGTGGAGGGGAAGCGCGGCTTCGTGATGACCCTCCGCACGCGCGAGCAGGACATCCGGCGCGAGCGTGCGACCTCCAACATCTGCACCAATCAGGGCTTGATCCAACTCACCGCCACCGTCTACCTCGCCCTGATGGGCGCGCGTGGTGTCGAGCAGGTGGCGCGGCTCTGCTACCAGAAGTCGCACTACCTGGCGCAGCGGCTCGCGGCGTTGCCCGGCGTCGAGGTGGTGGGCAACGGCACCTTCTTCAATGAGTTCGTCGTGCGCCTGCCGCGACCCGCCGCCGAAGTGAATGCTGCGCTCCTCGGGCTCGGTTTCATCGGCGGCTACGACCTCGCGCACGACTATCCGGCGTTCGACAATGCGATGCTCCTCTGCGCCACGGAATTGAATACGAGCGCGCAGATCGATCGCTTTGTCGAGGCGCTGGCCGAGGTTCTTTAACGGTATTTCGCTCACCGATAGGCCCCGCCACCCGCATTCTTCGCGATGCAGGGTGGCGGGGCGCGTTAGTTTGCCCCCTCCCTGCTATACTTTGTGTTGACAGAATGAGGGAGGACACCGTGGCAAGGCCATTGGTCGCCCTGGTGGGGCGACCGAACGTAGGAAAATCGACACTGTTCAACCGTATGCTTGGTGAACGCCGCGCGATCGTCTTCGACGCGCCCGGGACCACGCGCGATCGGACTTATGGGATCACCGATTGGAATGGGCGCACGTTCGACTTTGTCGATACGGGCGGTTTGCAATCGGAGGCCGAGATCGAGCGTTCCGACATGTCCGCGATCTGGCGTGGCACCAAGGATCAAGCACAACTCGCCATCGGCGAGGCCGATGTGATCGTCTTCCTGGTCGACGGGCGCGATGGCCTGATCGCCGCCGATGAGGAGGTCGCCGAAATCCTGCGCGCCAGCGGCAAGCCGATCGTTCTCGGTGTCAACAAAGCCGAGAGCCAGGAACGCCGCGATAACGCCGTGGAGTTTTACGCCCTCGGGATCGGCGAACCGATCCCGATCTCGGCGTTCCACGGGCATGGCACCGGCGATCTGCTCGATCGGGTGGTGGAGTCATTCCCGCCGGGTGGCGAAGAGGAGGACGACGATACGCCGAAGATCGCGATCGTGGGGCGGCCCAACGTCGGCAAGTCGGCGCTCCTCAACGCGCTCCTCGGGAAGCAGCGTTCGATCGTCTCCGATATCTCGGGCACGACGCGCGACCCGATCGATACGCCATTCGAGTGGGAAGGGACCCAGATGACCCTGATCGACACCGCCGGGATCCGCCGCCGTGGCCGGATCGAGCACGGCGAGGTCGAGCAGTACAGCGTGATCCGCTCGATGAAAGCGATCGGGCGTTGCGACATCGCCGTGCTGGTCATCGACGCGGTGGAAGGGTTCACCGCGCAAGACCTCCACATCGCGGGCTACGTCCAGGAAGAATCCAAGGGGCTCGTCGTCGTCGTCAATAAGTGGGACGCCGTCGAGAAAGATACCGACACGATGTCGGAGTTCCGCGAAGAAGCGGCCCGCGCGCTCGACTTCATGGCTTACGCCCCGGTCGTCTTCATCTCCGCGCTGACCGGCAGCCGCGTGCAGAAGGTGCCGGAGGCGGTCGTCGAAGTGCTGGCGGAGCGCGAGAAGCGCGTCGCCACCGGGCAACTCAACCGGGTGATCCGCGAGGCGATCCTCGCGCATCCGCCGTCCGAGTCGTCGCGCGGGCGCTACCTGAAGTTCTCGTATGCCACGCAGCCACGCACCGCGCCGCCGACGTTCGTCTTCTTCGTCAATGATCCGAAGCTCCTCCACTTCACCTATAAGCGCTATCTGGAAAACCAACTCCGCAAGGAGTTCGGCTTCATCGGCACCCCCATCCGCATGTCGTTCCGCGGCAAGAACGACAAGAACGACAAGTAATACCAATGAGGCGGGGCGATCAAACGATCGCTCCGCTTGCTGTTTGCGTATTCCTCATCCTCCCCGTATACTGCGCGCGTCACGGAGTGGTCGAATCTTTTGCCCCGGCAACTATGCCGGGAGCTGCAACGCTTTTGCGAAAGCGTGCGGCGCGGGGAACCTTTTCCCCGCGCCGCACGCTTATAGCTGCAACACCCGCAACAACACCCGTGACCGCGCTGGACGTTGGCCGTTTGGAAAGAGGAGGATGGGTAGCCATGACCACCCCAGGACAATCAGCCTACGAAGAACTCCTGCAAGGGGGCCGATCAGGCCGACTCTCGCGACGTGAGCTGATCCGCCGTGGCGCGGCCCTCGGCCTGACGACCAGCGCGCTCGGCGGGCTCCTCGCGGCCTGTGGCGCGCCGAGCGCTACCACGGTTGCGCCGACTGTCGCCGCTGCGGCGACTACGGTCGCTTCCGCCGCACCTGGTGTCGCCCCGACTGCCGCCGCAGTG
>DATCMP010000179.1:0-3197 GCA_036563365.1 Thermomicrobiales bacterium | reverse complement strand
AGTCGGGAGTCGGGAGTCGAGAGTCGTGAGAGGGAACGTGCTCGCTGATGAGTCATCGCCAGCAACCGACCTTCTCCCGACTCCCGACTCCCGACTCCCGTCTACACGTCTACTCGTCGCTCTTCGCCGAGGCCGATGCCTCGCGGATCTGCTCGACGACGCTGGCATCGGCGAGGGTGGTGGTATCACCAAGTTTGTTGCCACTCGCGACGTCGCGCAGGAGGCGGCGCATGATCTTGCCGGAGCGCGTCTTCGGCAGGTCAGGCGTGAACATCACCGTCTTCGGGCGAGCGAATGCGCCGATCTGCTTCGCGACATGCTGGCGCAATTCCTGTCCCAACTCGGGCGACGCCTGAATCCCGGAGCGGAGGATGACGAAGCAGAAGATCGCCTCGCCGGTCACCGGGTCGGGCTGGCCGACGACCGCCGCCTCCGCCACGCGCGGGTCGCTGACCAGCGAACTCTCGATCTCGGTCGTGCTGATCCGGTGGCCGGAGATATTCATCACGTCGTCCACGCGACCGAGGAGCCAGTAGTAGCCTTCGTCGTCGCGCTTGCAGCCGTCCCCGACGAAATATTTGCCGGGGTAGCGGCTCCAGTAGGTTTCCTTGTAACGCTCCGGGTCGCCGTAAATCCCGCGCAGCATCGAGGGCCATGGGCGGGTCAGCACCAGATAGCCCCCGCGCCCGAGTGGCACCGAGTTCCCGGCTTCGTCCACCACGTCGGCCCCGATCCCTGGCAGGGGGAAGGTCGCCGAACCGGGCTTCGTCGTCGTCACGCCTGGCAGCGGCGAGATCATGATCGCGCCGGTCTCGGTCTGCCACCAGGTATCGACGATCGGGCAGCGACTGCCGCCGATATTTTCGTGGTACCAGATCCACGCCTCGGGGTTGATCGGCTCCCCGACCGAGCCGAGCAGGCGCAAGGAGGAGAGATCGTGCTTCGCCGCGTGCTCCGCGCCCCACTTCATGTGCGCGCGGATCGCGGTTGGGGCACAGTAGAGGATCGAAACCTTGTAGCGCTCGATGATCTCCCACCAGCGGTCGAAGCCGGGGTAGTCCGGCGTCCCTTCATAGATGACGCTGGTCGCCCCGTTGGCGAGCGGCCCGTAGACGATGTAGGAGTGCCCGGTGACCCAGCCGATATCGGCGGCGCACCAGTAAATATCCTCCGCGTGGAGGTCGAAGACATGCCGGTGGGTGAACGAGGTGCCGAGGAGATACCCCGCCGTGGTATGCAGAATCCCCTTCGGCTTGCCGGTCGAGCCCGACGTGTAGAGCAGATAGAGCATATCCTCGCTGTCCATCTGCTCGGGCTCGCACTCGTCGGCCTGCCGCGTCACCACCTCGTGCCACCAGCTGTCGCGGCCTTCCTGCATCGTCACTTCTTCGCCGGTGCGGCGCACGACGAGGACATTGCGAACATCGGGCGTCTCTGACAGCGCTTTGTCGGCCTGGGGCTTCAGACCGTACGGCTTGCCGCGCCGGAAGCCGCCGTCGGCGGTGATCAGGAAATGAACATCGGCATCGAGGATCCGGTCGCGCAGCGCCTCGGCGGAGAAGCCGCCGAAGACGACGGTATGCGGCGCGCCGATCCGCGCGCAGGCGAGCATCGCGATCGGCAGTTCGAGGATCATCGGCATGTAGATCGCGACGCGGTCGCCGCGTTTGACACCCAATTCTTTGAGGGCGTTGGCGCAGCGGCAGACCTCGATCAGTAACTCGGCGTAGGTGATCGCCCGACGATCGCCCGGCTCACCCTCGAAATGATAGGCAACCGTATCGCCTTTCCCGGCGGCGACGTGGCGATCGAGGCAGTTGACCGCCGCGTTGAGTTTGCCGCCGACGAACCACTTGGCGAACGGCGGCTCCCATTCCAGCACCGTATCCCAGGGCTTGAACCAATCGAGGCTCTTGGCCTGCTCCGCCCAGAATCCTTCGGGATCGGCCTCGGCGCGCCGGTAGATTTCATCGTTCTGGACATTCGCACGCGCCTGGAATTCCGGCGGCGGCGGGAATTTGCGATTCTCGCCGTACAGCGCCTCGATCGCGTCGGACTGCTGCGCCATCGTGTCCCTCCTCACACTCCCACACACGCCGGTCATCGCCCGATTCTGGGGGCTTTCCGCGCATTCTAGCATGATGGCGCGAACACACCCTTCAGCGCGGCAGATCACAATTGCTGATGACACAGTGGATGCAGTCGGCCAGATCGACACAACCACATTGCAAGCCTTGTTTCAGCAATTGCTGGACTCCCGTCGCCTGCCGGATCAACGCCTCGACATCCGCAAGCTTCTGATGAGCGAGTTCACGCCAGCGGTCCGAGAGTGGTGCCGCTTCGTCCTGGTTGTGGAAGAGGAAGTGGATTTCGGTCAGCGTGAAGCCGAGCCGTTGCGCTACCTGAATGAACGCTAAATGATCCAGCACCGCGCGATCGTAGCGGCGTTGCCCCCCGACCCGTTGTGGGGGTGGCAGAACATCGATACTCTCGTAATAGCGAATCGCCGAGGGACGCACGCCTGCCTGTCGCGCCACCTGCCCGATACTTAATGTATTCATCGGCACTCTTTACCCTCTTGACATCAAGTCGACTTGAACCTTTAGGCTGGCTCGTGAGCCTACACGCGTAGGGTGCTGCTCGCTGATGGTAGCAGCAAGGACTGAGCGCTGACGAGAGGATACGCGATGCTGACAACACTACAGGCGGTGACTGACGCAACGTTCGATGAGCAGGTGGTGCAGGCCGATGGTCCGGTATTGGTGGACTTCTGGGCCGAATGGTGCCCGCCCTGCCTCGCGCTCAACCCGGTACTGGAAGATATCGCGCGGGACCATGCCGACAAGCTGACGATCCTGAAGCTGGATGTCGATGCGAATAATCGGACGACTATGCGCTTCGGCGTGATGAGTTTCCCTACACTGATCCTCTTTAAGGGTGGGGAGCCGGTCAAGCAACTCGTCGGTGCCAGGCCGAAGGGGGCGCTGTTGCGCGATCTCATCCCACACATAGCATAGGGCCGCACATCGATACAATCGTCCACCGTCCACCGTTCACTGTCGACTGCACAGCCTGGCCCCGGCCCCACCCGTTTAAGGTGGGCCGGGCTTTAGTCGTCGGTATCGAAGCTGCCTACGCCGACGCGACGGTAAGGTTTGTCGATGAAATAGGTCATGCTTTGGAGCATCGTGATCGGA
>DATCMP010000746.1:0-3529 GCA_036563365.1 Thermomicrobiales bacterium | reverse complement strand
ACTGTGAATTGCGATGATCGCCTGACCATCACCCGCGTTTGACGTGATGGTGACGCACAACTTCGTCGTGGGACGTTCGAGGAGGAAAACTTGTGGGTGAGATGATCGAGTTCGTCGCGAATGGCGGCACCTGTCCCGGCTACCTCGCGAAGACTGCCAGCGCCGTTGCGCCGGGTGTGGTCGTGATCCAGGAGTGGTGGGGGCTCGACGGCAACAAGAGCGACATCAAGGAAGTCGCCGAGCGCTTCGCGGCGGCGGGCTACACCGCCCTCGCCCCCGATCTCTATCATGGCGCGATCGCCGAGGAGCCGGACGAAGCGGGCAAGCTGATGATGTCGCTCCAGATCGAGCAGGCAGCGAAGGATTTGCGCGGCGCGATCGAACACCTGCGCGGGTTGACCGGCAAACCGGTTGGGATCGTCGGCTTTTGCATGGGCGGCGCGCTCGCCCTCTATGCCGCCTGCGAAAACCCTGAAGGGGTCGCGGCCTGCGTCGATTTCTACGGTGGCTACCCCAACATCACCCCCGACCTCGCCGGGTTGCGCGCCCCGCTCCTCGGCCTCTTCGCCGAGAAAGACGAGCATGTCAACGCGGCATACGTCGCGAATCTCGACGAGCAATTAACGACGATGGGCAAGGCGCACGAGTTCACGATCTATCCCGGCGCACACCACGCCTTCTTCAACCACTTGCGCCCGGAGGTCCATGACCCCAAAGCTTCCGCCGACGCCTGGCAGCAGATCAACGGCTGGTTCGGGCAATACCTTGGCTTCACCGAGGAGCAACTGAACTCGGACGAGCAGTTGAAGTCGGCCTACGACAGCGACACGGAAAGCTAGTCGGCAAGTGGAGTGCGACGGACCGACACGGGCGGACCGATGACCGTGGCCGAGCAGCCGACAGCCACAAACACGCGCGCGGTGCCGGGCGGGCAGGCTGACACTGTCCGCCCGGCACTCGTGACGTTCCTAATCGTCAAGCTCCTGATCCTCGGATTGGGCGCGATCGGCTATCAGGTACTCACCGATACGGCGTTGCCCACGGGGCGCGACTGGCTGGCGATCTGGAATCTTTGGGACGCGCCCCATTACCTCGACCTAGCGCAGTATGGCTACGAAGCGACCGGCGAGCGCGCCGATTGGCTGGTCTTCTACCCACTCTTCCCCTGGCTGACGCGGCTGGTCGGCCTGCCGTTCGGCGACTATCTCATCGGGGCGTTCATCGTCTCGACGGTCGCATCGTTCGTGATGGTGCTGCTCCTCTATCGTCTGGTCCGCCTCGATCACGATGCGGCCACGGCGAATCGCACCGTCTGGTTCCTGGCGATCTTCCCGACCGCCTATATCTTGCACATCGGCTACACCGAAAGTCTCTTTATTTCGCTGGTGCTGGGGTCGTTCCTATCGGCGCGTGCGAACCGCTGGCCGCTCGTCGCGCTGCTCGGCGCGCTCGCCTGCCTGACGCGCGTTAATGGCCTGCTGCTGATCCCCGCGCTGGCGATCGAGCCGGCCCTGCAACTGTGGCGTACACGGCGTTTCGACCGGCGCTGGCTCTGGCTCGCCGCTATCCCGCTCGGTTTCGGCGGCTACCTGTTGCTGAACTACCGGGTCACCGGCGATCCGTTCGCCTTCCTGGCGATCACGCGCGAACGCTGGTTCAAGAGTATGGCACCGCCGTGGACGGGGATCGCGGCGATGTTCGCGTCCCTCTCCTGGCGACCGCCGTTCGAGATCTGGACGGTGATCTGGCAACAAGCGCTCTTCATCGTCATCGGTGCGGTCGGCGCGGTCGCGGCGTGGCGCTGGCTGCGGCCCTCCTATGCGGTCTGGATCGCGTTGAACCTGCTGCTCTTCACCAGCACCTCATTCATCCTCAGCGTGCCGCGCTACAGCCTGATCCTCTTCCCGCTGCCGCTCCTCTGCGCGCTGCTGGCGCGGCGACCGCTCTGGCACAACGCCCTCACCGCCTGCTCGCTGCTGCTGCTGATGCTGCTGGCAGTCCTCTTCCTGATGCAACGCGGAATGGCTTACTGAGGCGCAGGCCCTATGGCGGCGAGCGCCGCGCGCACATCGGCCACCTTCGGCTCGCGACCATCGTGCCGGTGCGAAACCAGCAAAGTGCCATTGAGGTACAGGGTAAAGTCGCCATCGTCAACCGGGATCAGGGCCAGCGCGTCGATCGCCTCGTCGTACTGCGCGAAGAGTCGGCGGGCGAGCGCCAGCGCCGCATCCTCGAAGCCGCACGACGGGTCGTACCGAATGGCGAGATCGAGCGGACCGATGGTCATCAGTCGCTTGTCACGGCCCGCTCGCCGCCGATCGTGACGGCGATCTCGCCATCGACCACCTCGACCGCATAGGTCACGACGCGAACATTCGCATCGAAGACCGAGCGTCCGGTGGTGATGTCGTATTCCCACTCGTGCCAGGGACAGCGCAGGATGCGCCCTTCCAACCCGTACTTGAACTCGTAGACATCTGAGGGCAAGGTGGTGCCGACGATCCGTCCCAGGCAGACCCGCGCGCCCTGGTGCGGGCAAACGTTTTTCAGCGCGTAGAAGGTGCCGTCGAGGTTAAAGATGCCGACTTCGCGCCCTTCGAGGCGGACGATCTTGCGACCACCATGCGGGATATCCTCGGCACGCGCGACGATATGTGTGGCCATCGCTCCTCTCATCGCCGGTCAGGCGGGCAAACCGCTCAGGAATGTATCGAGCCGTTGATTAAATAGCGCGGGCCGCTCGAAGTAGACTGAGTGCCCCGCCTCGGGGATCCGTGTGAACTGCCCCTGCGGGAACAAGCTGGCCGCATACTCGACCGCAGCAGGCGGGATGACGATATCCTCCGCACCGGTGAGACAGAGGACCGGCACGTTCAGCGCCGCAACCGTGTCAGCGGGGACAGAACGCAACCGCATCAATTCAGAGCGTACTTGCTGCTTATTGAGGCCGATGCTGAGGCCATCGATCTGGCGGTAGAGATGGTGCAGAGACGGTTGTTCGCGCGCCATCCGCGCCCCCGCCGCCGGGTGGATACCGCGCGCGAAAAGCTCGGACTCCCCGCCCGGCCCGGAGGCGAAGAGGCGATCGAGTTCGGGCGTGGCGAGCGTGCCGACCGTGCAGGCCAACACCAGCCCGCGCACACACTCCGGGTGCTGCAACGTATAGTCGAGGCAGGTCCAGCCGCCCATCGATTGCGCGACAAGTCGCACATCGGCCAACCCGAGGTGGTCGATCAGCGCCGCGAGGTCATCGGCGAAAGCGCTTGGCCCAAGTGGGTCGGGCGCATCGGTCGAAGGCGCGAAGCCCCGATGGGCGAAGGTCACACAGGTATACCGATCGCTGAAGAACGGCACCTGCTGCCACCACGAGAGGTGGTTACCACCCAGCCCATGCGCGAAGACCAACGCCGGACCGCTGCCGGTCACGTCGTAGAAAAGATCGGCCTCATTGTGATGCAGGATCGGCATGATCCCTCGGTGAGGAGTCGTGGGTCGTGAGTCGTGAGAGAAGCGGTGCTAACGACAAGGC
>DATCMP010000733.1:0-6475 GCA_036563365.1 Thermomicrobiales bacterium | reverse complement strand
GCCCTCGAAGCCGAAGAAGCGCGGCACCTCGATCGCGCCGGGTGCGATCGCATTGACCTGGATATTGTGCGGCGCGAGTTCGATGGCGCTCGCCTTGGTAAACAGGTTGATCCCGCCTTTGCTCGCCTCATAATGCGCGTGCAACGGTGCCGCCGCGAAGCCATGCACCGAACTCAGATTGATGATTCGCCCGCCATCGCCCTGCGCGATCATCCGGCGCGCGGCCTGCTGCGTGCAGTAGAACGCCCCGCGCAAATTGATATTGAGGGTCTTGTCCCATTCGTCGGGTGTCATCTCCAGGAGCGAGTGCGGCTCGGTGATCCCGGAGTTATTCACCATGATGTCGAGCCGCCCGAACGTCTCGACCGCCGCCGCGATCAGCGCCTCGACCTGGGCATACTCCCGCACGTCGCATTGCCGCACCAGGACACGCGCGCCCTGTTCCCCGAGCTTTGCGCCTAATGCTTCTGCGCCCTCGGCGCTGCTGTTGTAGCTGACGACGACCGCCGCCCCCGCCGCTGCTAGCGCCTCAACGATTCCGACCCCGATGCCGGTCCCGGCCCCGGTGACGATCGCCACCTTCCCGGCTAACGTATCGCTCGTAAACACGCCCACACTCCTCACACTTCCAGCTATCCAGCTATCGAGCTATCCAACGCAGCGCGCATCGTAGCGCGGAGATGGGCGGCGGGCAAATTGTGCGTGGGCTTCCCCGGCTTCGCTATACTTGCGTCTATCACAATAGCAAGCCACGCGCAGATAGGGAGGACCACATGGCCGAACAGATGCAGCCCTACCGCTTCACCGTGGAGGAATATCACCGCATGGGCGAGGTGGGAATCATCGCTGCGGACTCGCGCGTAGAATTGATCGGGGGGCAGATCGTCGTGATGAGTCCGATCGGTGATCTCCACTTCAAATGCGTCAACAACTATACCGAGCAACTGATGGTGCTACCAAAGCGAACCTGGCGTGTCAGTGTTCAAAACCCGATCCGTCTCGCCGCTGATGCCGAACCGCAGCCCGATATAGCCCTGCTGCCACTCGATTACGATGGCGGCGTACCGACAGCAGAAAATGTCTTGCTGGTCATCGAAGTCTCCGATAGCACCTTCGTCTATGATCGTCGCGTGAAGGTCCCACTCTACGCGGCAGCGGGGATCCCAGAAGTCTGGATCACCGACCTGAAAGGCGGTAGAGTGATCTGTTTCAGCGAGTTGCGCGATGGGCACTATCAGGTTGTCACCCAGGTACGACGCGGCGAACAGCTGGCATCGCGCTATCTGCCAAACTTATCCTTGGCTGTTGACAGAATCTTGGCTTGAGCTTCAGGCGCGAATAAACGCGCGTATCTTATCCTTGATCCACCATCTCTACGAGGATAGCTCCACCTGGGCATAGGCAATGGACGTGCGATGGCTATATCGCACGTCCACCACTGACAACAGCGAAAATACCACTACGCCTTCATCATTGCCCCACATCGATGCGCGCGACCGCATATGGCGGCAGATCAAACAGCAACCGCCCCTCCTGGCCCAGCATCGATTTGCCGACATCGTCGCGAAACGCCTCCGGCTCCCGCATCGCCCGTTCGGCATTCGCCTCATCGAGCAGACGCAGATGCACCCCCTTTTCAGGCAAATCGAGCGCGATCTGCTGGCCCTCCGAGCGGAGATTGGCGACGAGGATGCGGGTCCGTGCGCCCGCGCGCAGCGCCAGCACCGCCGCGCCGAGCGGATCAGACGTCGTCGCGCGCAAGACCTCGCCGCCCGCGAACTCGCCCACATCGGCCAGGACGTGATACAGTGGGAATACAGCCCCGGGGATGGAGGGGAAGGCGGGCCAGGGCGTGCCCATCGTCGTTTCCATGACACCCCGCGGCCCGGCCGTCTCATAGTACGTCACGGCGGCGACGCCGCTCGACGCGAGCGCTGCCAGGCTGCCCACCGTCCAGGCCGCGCCGAACAGGCTCATCTGGCGCGGATCGACGGTATCGGGCAACAGGTCGGGCGCGGTATCCTCGGGAGCCGCCGTGGCATCGGGATTAAAACGCGGGCGCAAGGTCACCGGCGAGATGGCGATCGGTCGGTCCCCCAGGAACAGCCGCGCGCTCTCGACGGTGGTCGCCTGGCACACTAATGTCTCGGTTAATGAGGCGTCATCGAAGGCATGGACCTGCGGGTTGATCGAGTAGGAGGCGAGATCGAGCGCGGCAGGATCGGGCCGCTCACGATTCAGTTGCGTGAAGTAGGCGTCGGTGCCACCGCCGAACGTCGCTTCCGGCGCGATCATTGCCAGCGGTTGCCGTGCCAGCGCGAGCGTGCGCGCGCTTGTCACCGACTCCCCAATGTTGAAAACGAGCCAGCGGACGATCGGCGGGGAGAACGCCGCGCACGCTTCAGCCAGCGCGTCGAGTTCGCTCGTCACGCCATCCGGTGCAAGAAACAGCGCTACTTCCAACCCCACGCCAAGCGCCGTTGCCTCGGCGGTTGCTCGTTCCAAACGTTCGTGCCAATCCGCCGCTGCCAGGCGCAGATCGACGCGCAGATGCGCTAGACACAACGAGCGCAGGCGCGCCACTTCCCGTTCGGCCAGCGGCTGCCCATGACTCGCCAGGCCCAGCCCCAAGGGTGGCAGCGTCCCTACGGCCTCTGCGCCGACCGTGACGAGCAGCGGGCCGCCACACCCATCGCCAGCACCGGATGACTCCGCACCGCTGAGCGTCAGCGTCACCGATTGCGCGATCCGCGTCCCGACCGCGACTTCGGTCGGATAGGGCAGGCGCAACGGCGTGCAATAGGTCTTGTACGAATCATCGGTCCAGTTGCGCTGATCTTCCATCTCGAAGATGTCGCCGACGAAGCGCACCTCGGCCCGCACCCCTGGCAGGACATCATGGGTGATCGCACGGATCTCGCGGAACGGTTGATGCGGCGCGATCGCCTGCGGGAAGACTCCCTCGGTCCGCGTCCCGTCGTCGTGCTCGACGACGCACGGTTGTCCCGCACACGAGGCTGGCGGATGCAACACACAGAAGCCGATCCGGTTTCGCAGGAACGTTGCGTTCGCCGTCCCAGCCATCGCGAACCGGATCGTCCCCTGCGCGTCGCCGACCATCGTGCCGCGCCAGGAGAAGTCGATCGGCCCTTCACGATGGGTAGCGACGAAGCTGATCAGGAAGCTCGCGTCATCCTGTTCGATCATCATCTCGGTGAAGGTGGGCAGGATCGTCCCCCAGTTATGATCGCGCACCGCGACATAGACGCGGCGCAGCACCTCGCGTTCGCCGAGGCGGATCGAGCGCAACTCTCCATCTTCATAGCGCAAGGAAAGCGGCCCGGCGTGCAACGGTACATGCGCCGCTGGTGGCGCGTCGATACCCCGACGTATGACGTTCAGCGACAACATCCCAGCCACCTCCACCGACACCCCTGAAGCGCCAGAGCAATCCGACCACACCGATAAGTGCCGTACCGCACGGCGATTTGTCCCTAGCCCTCAAGCCCGGCGAGCTCTTGGCCCATCGCGCCGCCGAATCGCTGCCAGGCGGCGATCACTCGATCATCGAACGGATCGTTGTCGCTGTCCTCGATTCGATCGTGGGCGTCGAGCCAGGCGATCACGCGCCGTGTCCCTTCGAGGAACGGGATCGTGTAGCGGAAGCCCAGATCGTCGCGCGCCCTGGTCGTATCGAAGATATTGTTCCCCGCGAAATTGTGCGCGCACCAGAACGCCCGCTCGGGCGCGATCGTCGCCAGCAAATCGGTCGGGATATGGACGATCGCCGGGGGCGGCGCACCGAGGGCTTCGGCGACAAGCGCGGTGTAGCGGTTCCAGGTTAACCACTCTTCCCCGGTGACCTGATACGCTTCGCCGAATGTGCGCTCATTGCCGACAGCAGCGGCGAACGCGCGGGCGACATCGTCGCGGTGACAGGAGACCCAGAGCGAGGTGCCATCGCCATGCACGATGACCGGCTTCCCCTTCCGCAAACGATCGAGGTACGTCGTCGCGCCGCGAAACGTATGCAACACCGTGCCGCCCTCACCATAGGTATGCGCCGGGCGGATGATCGTCAACGCAAAATCACCCCGCGCGTGCGCCGCGCCGAGGATCCGCTCGCATTCGGCCTTGTCGTGGGCGTAGGTGAAGATTCCCGGCCCCTCGCGCAACGGCTCGGCCTCGGTCACCGGGTAACGCGCGGCCGGTTTCTGGTAGACATCGACCGTGCTACAGAAAATAAGCTGCCGTGTGCGCCCCCGGAACGCGCGCACCGCGCTCTCCGCTTCCGCCGGGGTGAAGCAGCGCATGTCGATCACGCAGTCGAACCGCCCGGCCTCGGCCATCTGCGCCTCGAACCGTCCGGCGTCGGTGCGGTCCCCACTGATCCGGGTAATCTTGGCACCGGCGGCGAGCGGCACGCGACCTCGATTGAACAGCGTGAGATCGTGCCCGCCAGCGAGCAATTCCCGCGTGATCCCGGTGCTGATTAGCCCAGTGCCGCCGACAATCAGGACGTTCATCGTTCCCCCTAGCAGCCACCTCGCATCGTGCCACGCTGCGCCTATCAAGCACGCGGCATCATAACGCTTTCGTCGCCGCTGTCCAGGGAACGATGCGGCGTCAGCGTGTCACCGGTTCGCGGTGTCGGTCATTGGCCGAGGAGGCCGCGCCGCGCCATACCGCCGCCAGTAGGAGCCCCCAGGCAAGGGTCATCAGCATACCGCGGATGAGACCGATCACCCCGAAGATCAATCCGAGCGACGTCACACCGCGCGTCCGCGCCGAGGAGGGGAAAGGAATGGAGGCAGTGAGCAACCCACCGATGATCTCGGTGAACAAGGTAAGCAGGAACCCGCACATCATCAGCAGCGCGACCGTCCGCTGGCGCGACCAAAGCAGCCCGGCGAGGACTACGCCGCTGATCCAGACGAGGAGTAGCGGCGTAGAGATCAGCAGATTCGCGAACGCCGAAACTCCAACAGCCATCTTCGCCCCTTTACTCCATGCTCAGCCTTGAGGACACAGTAATGACCAGTATACCGTCACCTCGGGCTCCGATATGGCGCAGCCAAAGCGCCAGTTGTTCGTTTTACCATCGTGCCTGCCCGCTCTTGAAGCGGACCCGATCTGTACCAACCATTTCCCGGAGGAATAGATGCCGCTCGTTCGAACCCTACTCGTTGTCCTGATCCTGGCTACCAGCACGACATTCCTGGCCCCGAGCGCGGAGGCCGCACCGCCAGCCCCAGCGCCGCGCCGCCTCGGCCCCAGCCCATATTCGATGGAGCCGCTCTATTTCCCGGAAACCAGCCACTACATCAGCGGACGGATTCGGCAGTATTGGGAGGAGTACGGTGGCCTGGCGGCGTTCGGCTATCCGCTAACCGGCATCTTCTGGGATCTGCAACCGGACAACGACATTCGTCGCGTGCAGTACTTCGAGCGCGTTCGCATGGAATATGTGCAGGGCAATGCCCAGCCGTATGACATCCTGCTGACCCTGATCGGCAACGAGATCACCGCCGATCGCAGCGCCGAAGGGCCATTCCAGCCCGCCACGCCGCTGAGCACACCGGGAACGACCTTCGCCGCGTCGACGGGACACAATCTCGGCGGTATCTTCCGCCAGTGGTGGGAGGGATATGGCGGGCTGGAGCGCTTCGGCTACCCGCTCTCCGAAGAGTTCCGCGAGCGCAACGACGCCGATGGCCGCGAATACACGGTGCAATATTTCGAGCGGGCGCGCTTCGAGTATCACCCGGAAGCGGCCGACACCGCCAACGAGGTCCAGTTGGGCCAATTGGGCCGGGAGCGGCTGCTGCGCGTCGGCGCGCCGGCGATCCGCGTCGCGCCGGAAACCACGCCGCCGACCGGCGACGATCTGCCCGGCTACTATCTGCCCCGTTTCCCGCTGATCGTCGGGCAGGCCGAACTCGGCGCGAACGCGTATCTGCTTGGCCCGCACGATGGCGACGCGGCGACCTACAACCTACGGGCGACCGGAAAGTTGAACGAAGCGGGACTAGGCTGGGTACGCTTCCAACTCGTCTGGCGCGACTTCGAGCCGTGGCGTGGCCATTACGACTGGTTGCCGCTCGACACGCGGATCGAAGCGGCGCACGCGGCGGGCCTCAAGATCCTGCTGAGTGTGGTCAAGCCACCGGATTGGGCCGCGCCACCGGGGAAGCCGGGCGCGTTCCCCGAAAACATCACGCCGTTCTACAACATGCTCACGGAGGTCACGTCGCGCTATCGGGGTCAGGTGCAGGCGTATGAGATCGGCAACGAACCGAACCTGGCGAGCGAGGTCGGCGGCGAGGTGGAGATTCCGCGCTATTTCGAGAATGTCAAGGCGGGGTATCTGGCGATCAAACGGACCGAACCGACCGCGATCGTCGTCCTCGGTGGCCTGCTGGCGACCGGGGAGAACAATCCGGCCCTGGCGGTCAGCGCGCCGACATTCCTCCGA
>DATCMP010000706.1:0-5141 GCA_036563365.1 Thermomicrobiales bacterium | reverse complement strand
CGTCAAGGTCCATCCGGGCGCGACGAACGTGAAGTCGAGCGTTGTCTGCGACGCCCTCTTGCTGAACGAGGAGTCGCGTACGGACACCTATCCGTACATGGAGATCGAGGAAGATAACGTGACGATCGGCCACGAGGCGTCCGTCTCGAAGGTCGGTGAGGAACAGCTCTTCTACCTCCAGAGTCGCGGCCTGAGCGAGGACGAGGCGATGAGCATGATCGTCAGCGGCTTCATCGAGCCGATCGCCAAGGAACTGCCGCTCGAATACGCTGTCGAGTTGAACCGCCTGATCCAACTCGAGATGATCGGGAGCGTCGGATAAGTGACGAACTACGAGTGACGAATGACGAATAGATTCGATGGGCCATACCTTCGTCACTCGACACCGTAGCGAGTATTGGGGCGGGAACTCCTCGGAGCCCCGCCCCTCTCCGCGCCATCGCCCTTATTCGTCATTCGTCATTCGTCATTACATCGGGGGGTGAACAGCAACTATGAGCACGACATTGGAGCGCTCGACCGAGGCGCAGGCGCGTGGCTTCACGCGCGAGGCGGTGGAAGCGCTGTCCCGCGCGAAGGGCGAGCCCGCCTGGGTATTGGAAGCGCGCCTGAAATCATGGGCGATCTACGAGGCGACCCCGATGCCGACGGCGCGGGACGAGGAGTGGCGGCGCACCAGTATCCGCGCGCTGAAGCTCGATCAGGTGCTGCCATTCGGTGCCGGGGCGATGCCACAGGCGACCATCGCGGCACTGCCGAATGATGTGCGCGCCGGTCTCAGCGAGGAAGGCCGCGCTGGGTTGCTGGTGCAGCACAATTCCGGGATGGTTTTCCACATGGTCAGCGAAGAGGCGACCCGGCAGGGCGTCATCTTCACCGGCCTCGATGAGGCGGTGCGCGAGCATCCCGAACTGGTACAGAAATACTTCATGTCCGAGGCGGTCACGCCGAACCACGACAAGTTCAGCGCCCTCCACGGCGCGTTCTGGAGCGGCGGCACCTTCCTCTATGTGCCGCGCGGCGTCACGATCGAGACCCCGTTCCAGACCCGCGTCTTCGCCGATGCCGATGCGCCCGGGATCTTCGCGCACACGCTGGTGGTGGCCGAAGAGAGCGCCCACGCCGTCCTGATCGATGAGTTCATCTCGCCGACCGCCGAGAGCGGCCAGGGCTTCTCCTCCGGGGCGGTCGAACTGCACGCCGGTAAGAACGCGCATATTCGCTACTTCAGCGTGCAGGACTGGGGCCGCCACGTCTGGCACTTCAACACCCAGCGCCTGATCGCCGACCGCGACAGCACGACCAATTCGCTGACGATCTTGCTCGGCTCGAAGCTGACGAAGACGAACGTGGAGAGCTCGTTGCGCGGCGAGGGCTCGACCAGCGAGATGCTCGGCATCTACTTCGGCGATGGCACGCAGCACTTCGATCAGCACACGATGCAAGATCACGTCAAGCCGAACACGACCAGCGACCTCCTCTTCAAGGGGGCGTTGCGGGATCGGGCACGGCAGGTCTTCTCGGGGATGATCAAGGTCGAGCCGGGCGCGCAGAAGACGAACGCCTACCAGGCAAACCGCAACCTCCTCCTCTCCGACAAGGCGCGGGTCGACTCGATGCCGAAGCTGGAGATCGGCGCGAACGATGTACGCTGCACCCACGGCGCGACGATGGGCCAGGTCGAGCCGGAATACCTCTTTTATCTCCGCAGTCGCGGGATGAATCGCGAAGAGGCCGAGCGGATGATCGTCGAGGGTTTCCTCGATGAGATCGTCCAGCGGATCCCGCTCGAAGAAGTGCGCGACCGCCTCTCCGACGCGATCCAGGCCAAGATGGGCCTGCCGCCCCGGAACAAGGAAGATTTCGCGATTTAGTGGGCGAGTAGTCAGTAGTCAGTAGTCAGCAGTCAGTATCTTGTGATGCTCCTCACTTTCGGTGTTCGGCGCAGCGTCAAGATTACCTCACTGGCTACTGGCTACTGGCTACTTGCTACTAGGAGGCTTCCATGCTCACACGAAGCGTACCCGTACGCGCGCTCGACGCGGCGATCCGCGATGATTTCCCGATCTTCGCGGAGACGGTGAATGGCAAGCCGCTGACCTATCTCGATAGCGGCGCGACCTCCCAGAAGCCCGAAGTGGTGCTGCGGGCGCTCGATGACTATTACCGCCACTACAACGCCAACGTCCACCGTGGCATCTATCAGATCAGCGAGCGCGCGACGGCGGCCTATGAAGAGGCGCGGCACAAGGTGGCCCGTTTCATCGGCGCGACCGATGATCGCGAGATCGTCTTCACGCGCGGCACGACCGAGGGGATCAATCTGGTCGCGTATTCGTGGGGGCGGACGAACGTCGGCGCTGGCGATGTCGTGATCGTCACGGAGATGGAGCATCACTCCAATCTGGTCCCCTGGCAGATGCTGGCTCAGGAACGCGGCGCGACCCTCGCCGCGATCCCGCTGACCGACGAAGGGCGGCTCGATCTCGACGCCTACGACAGGCTCCTGGCCGACCATGCCGGGCGCGTGAAGCTGGTCGCGGTGACGCACGTCTCGAATACCCTCGGGACGATTAACCCGGTCGCCGAGATCGCGCGGCGGGCGCACGCGGTCGGCGCTGTCGTGCTGGTTGATGGAGCGCAAGGGGTGCCGCACCTGCCGGTCGATGTCCGCGATCTGGGGTGTGACTTCCTCGCTTTTTCCGGCCACAAGATGCTCGGTCCGATGGGGGCTGGCGTCCTCTGGGGTCGGCGCGAATTGCTCGAAGCGATGCCGCCGTTCATGGGCGGCGGCGCGATGATCAAGCGCGTGGGCTTGCAGTCATCGACCTATGCCGACCTCCCGGCCAAGTTCGAGGCCGGTACACCGAGTGTCGGGGACGTGATCAGTCTGGGCGCGGCGATCGATTACCTTGAAACGATCGGGATGGCGGCGATTCAGGCGCACGAGCAGGCGTTGAGCGCCTACGCCCTCGGTCGCCTTGGTGGGCTCGCTGGCCTGCGTATTCACGGGCCGCAGGATACGGTTGACCGCGTCGGTGTCTTTTCGCTGACGCTCGATGATATTCACCCGCACGATCTCGCGTCGATCCTCGATGAGGAAGGGGTCTGCGTGCGGGCCGGTCACCACTGCTGCCAGCCGCTGATGGACCGCTATGGCCTGACCGCGACGGCGCGGGCGTCCCTCTACCTCTATAACACCACCGAAGATGTCGATCGCCTCGCGACGGCGCTCGAACGCGCCAAGGCGATCTTCACGTTCTGATTCGATGAGATCACGGGGGGCGCTCGTCTCGAACGGGCGCGCCCCGCAACGAGGCACGCGATGGACTCATCTTTTTACCGCGAACAGATCATGGACCACTACCGCGAGCCGCGCCATCATGGGCGAATTGCTGCGCCGACGGCCAGCCACGAAGAGTTAAATCCGCTCTGTGGCGACATGATCCACATCGATGTCATAACGGCCGATGGCTTCCTCGCCGATGCCCGTTTTGATGGGCATGGTTGCGCCGTGAGCCAGGCGTCGGCCTCGATGCTGCTGGAAGAGGTTGTCGGCAAACCGCTCGCAGAGGTGGCCGCTTTCACCCGCGATGACCTCTTCGCGCTGATCGGCGTCCAACTCTCGCCCGCGCGGATGAAATGCGCCCTGCTGCCGCTCGCGGTGTTGCGGGCGGCGCTGAACGATGAGTAGGCGATGCGCTACGTTGCAAGGTCGCAAGCTCCGTTCGCTACCGTTTTGGCCTTACTGGAGGGATGATGGGCTTTGTCAAGGTCGCCGTCGCTGGCGATATCAAGCCGGGCAAGGCGATCCGGGTCGAGATCGACGATGAGCCGGTGGCGATCTTTAATGTCGAAGGCACCCTCTACGCGATCGGCGATACCTGTTCGCATGAGGAAGCCGCGTTGTCCGAGGGGGATATCTTCGGCGATTGCGTCGAGTGCCCCCTACACGGTGCCGAGTTCGATATCAAGACCGGCCAGGCAAAAACCCTCCCGGCGGTCGGCCCGGTGCCGACCTATGCGATCAAGGTCGAGGGTGATGCGGTGCTGGTGAGTTTGGACGAGGCGTAGCGGTGGGTGGGTCCCTCATCGCCGTCGCGGGGGTGGTCTGGCACCTGCGGGCGGCGACCCGCCCCTCAAGCGGGAGGGTCAGGATCGCTCCCGCTTGACCTGATGAATATTCGCGCGATGCAGACTGCGACGTCATCGCGCTGCTGTCGGCACAACAGACCATTGCGCTCTGCGGCGGGCACGATCGGTGATCGTGCCCGCCGTTGCTCGTGGTGCGCGCTCAGTCGTCCGCCGACATGGGTAGGGGCACTGCTGCCGCTGGGCGGCGCAGGGCGCTGAGGATGAAGATGACTGCCGGGGCCAAGAGGAGGCCCGAGGTGGTGATCGCGGCGCGGATGGAGTAGGCGTTGCCGACCCAGCCCAGGATCGGCCCGCCCGCGATCTGGCCGAGCGCGTCGCTCTGTGAGGTCATCGAGAGGACGGTGGCGCGCGTGCCGCTGGTGAGTTGGCCGTTGATCCACGCGGTCATCACCGGCCCGATGGTGGTGCGGCAGGCCGCTGTTACCAGGAAGGCGGCGAACGCGACCCAGAAGTTCGTCGCCAGACCCAGCACGGCGACCGCGATCAGTTGCATGAGATTGAGGATGAGCACCGTGCGCGCCGCGCCGCGCTGTGTGGCGGTGTTCACACGGCTCCTGACGACCGCGCTGATCCCGATCGTCAGGATCTTAGCGGCGGCGATGATCAGGCCGAACCACAAGAGGGTGTCGAGGTTCCCGAGGGTGGGGAATGTGAAGCCGGTGAGGAAATGCGGCTGCCAGAGGCGATCGAACGCCTCGCTGGCCCCGCCCCGGAAGAGAATGATCGCCAGGATCGTCAGCAGGATCGCGCTGGCACGGACGACGCGCGCCCCGGCGATGAAGGTGCCGCCCATCTTCTGGAAGGTGTTGCGCTCCGGCTGCGGGGTCGGGTGGAAACCGGTCTCCGGCATCAGCAGCGCCAGGAAGAAGGCGAGTGCGATGATCAAGGCGCTGCCGAGGACGATGGGCAGGTTGAGGCGCACGCTGGCGAGCGCCACGCTGGCGAAGGTGCCGAGCAACGAGCCGAGTTGCGCGAGCTGCGTGCCC
>DATCMP010000160.1:0-14123 GCA_036563365.1 Thermomicrobiales bacterium | reverse complement strand
TCACGACCCACGACTCACGACTCACGACTCCCCAAGGAGGGACCAATGACCACAATTTCCCGCGTGGCCGTGCTCGGCGCGGGGACGATGGGTGCGGGGATCGCGGCGCACTGCGCCAATGTCGGGTTACAGGTCTCCCTGCTGGACATCGCGCCGGACACGCTCACGCCGGAGGAAGAAAAGCGGGGACTGACACTGGAAAGCCCCGTCGTCCGCAACAGGATCGTCAAGGCGGGCTACGAACGGATGGCGAAGTCGCGCCCGGCCTCACTCGCCAACGCCGCCGCCGCCGGTCGGATCAGGGTCGGCAACTTCGCCGATAACTTCGCCTGGCTCGGTGAGGCCGATTGGATCGTCGAGGTGATCATCGAGCGCTTGGGACCGAAACGTGACCTGATGGCGCGGGTTGAGGAAGTACGCCACCCGAACAGCGTCGTCTCCTCGAATACCTCGGGAATCCCGTTGCACGAGATCGCCGAGGGACGCAGCGCGGAATTCAAGCGCCATTTCCTCGGGACGCACTTCTTCAACCCGCCGCGCTACCTCAAGCTGCTCGAAATGATCCCCCTAGCCGAGACCGATCCGGCGGTCGTGGCGCAGATGAAAGCGTTCGGCGAGAACGTCCTCGGCAAGGGCGTGGTGATCTGTAAGGACACGCCGAACTTCATCGCCAACCGCTTCGGTTCGTTCGATGGGATGTACGGCGCACGCTGGGCGCTCGATAACGGCTACACGATCGAGGAGGTCGATGCGCTAACCGGCCCCCTGATCGGCAGGCCGAACACCGCCACCTTCCGGTTAGCCGACCTCGCCGGGATCGACATCATGGCCGGGGTGGCCGATAACCTCTACGCCGCCGCGCCGCACGACGAATCGCGCGAGTTGTTCAAGACGCCGCCGCTCGTCGCGCGGTTGGTCAGCGAGGGGCGGCTCGGCAACAAGAGCGGCCAGGGCTTCTACAAGCAGGTCACCGGCCCAAAGGGCCGCGAGTTCCACGTCCTCGATACCACCTCGGACGATCTCAGCTACCGTGCGCCCGGCAAGGTTGATCTACCGATCATCGCCGACGCGAATGGGGTACGCGACATGGAAGAGCGCCTGCGCTTCATCATGGCGCAGGCCGACGAGAACGATCGCGGCGCGAAGCTGATCGAGGAATTGACCGTCCCGGCGATCGCCTACGCCGCGCGTCGTGTCCCCGAGATGAGCGACGATATCGTCTCCGTGGACGATGCGATCCGCTGGGGGTTCGCGCGCCAGATGGGGCCATTCGAAACCTGGGACGCCCTCGGCGTGGCCCCGACGATCGCGCGGATGGAACGCCTCGATGCCACCGTCCCGGCGTGGGTCCACGAGATGGTGGCGGCGGGGCATACCAGCTTCTACAAGCAAGAAGGCGGCAAACGTTACGCTTATCACCCTGGCACAAAGACCTACGAATTAGTCGATCGCGGGCCGGAGCAGATCGATCTCGCCGCGCTCAAAGCGGCGGGCAAGGAGTTGGCGGGGACACGCGGTGCCAGCCTGATCGATCTCGGCGATGGGGTGATCTGCCTCGAATTCCATTCCAAAGCGAACGCGATCGGTGCGGACGCGATGGGTCTCCTGTCCAAGGCGCTCGATCTGCTGGACAGCGACGACAATTGGCGGGCGCTGGTGATCGGCAATCAGGGCCAGTTCTTCGCGGCGGGCGTCGATCTGAAAGAAGTCGGGGCGATCGCGATGGGCGGCGACGCTAAAGCGCTGGCCGACTACCTGCAGAGCGGCCACGATCTCCTGCAACGGGTCCGCTTCGCGCCGAAGCCGGTCGTCGCCGCGCCATTCGGTCAGACCCTCGGTCTCGGCGTCGAACTGAGCCTCGCCGCTTCGGCGATCTGCGCCGAGGGCGAGACCTACATGGGACTGGTCGAGGTCGGCGTCGGGCTGATCCCCGGCGGCGGCGGCTGCAAGGAGCTGGTGCGCCGAATCATCTCGCCGTCCGCGCGGGTGCCGGGCACCGACCCGATGCCGTACTTGCGGCGCGTCTTCGAGACGATCGGGCAGGCGAAGGTCAGCACCAGCGCGGCGGAAGCGCGCGACCTCGGCTTCCTCGCGCCGAGCGACCGGGTCGTCTTCGGGCGCGATCGGTTGATCGCGGAGGCCAAGCGGTTCGCGCTCGACCTCGCCGACGCGGGCTATCACCCGCCCGCCCGCGAGCCGAACTGCTACGCGACCGGCGCTGGTGGCAAGGCGACGATCCTCCTGGGCGTGCGCCAGTTCAAAGTCGGCGGTTACATCTCCGAGTACGACGCGGAGATCGCGGGTTACCTCGCGACCGTCCTCTGCGGCGGTGATCTCTCGCAGCCACAGTGGGTGGATGAAGAATACCTGCTCGGCCTGGAGCGCCAGGCATTCATGCGCCTCCTCGCCAACAGCAAGACGCAAGAGCGGATCGGGCACATGCTCCAGACAGGGAAACCACTACGCAATTGAGAATTGGAGAGTAAGTACGAAGTACGAACTGGCGGAACAAATACCAGCGACTTCGCATTCCGTACTTCGTACTTCGTACTTCACCTGGGGGTTCTGATGGTCAAAGAGGCAGTGATCGTCGCGGGGTCGCGGACGGCGGTCGGCAGGGCGCCGCGCGGGACGTTACGCACGACGCGACCGGATGATATGGCGGCAGCGGTGCTCAGCGCGGTCGTCGGGCAAGTCGCGGGCAAGCTCGCGCCGGAAGAGATCGAGGATGTCGTCCTGGGGTGTGCAATCCCGGAAGGCGAACAGGGATTTAATGTCGCGCGGGTGGCGGCGATCGCGGCGGGATTGCCCGATAGCATCCCCGGCACCACGGTCAATCGCTTCTGCTCGTCGGGCTTGCAAACGATCGCGCAATCGTCCGAGCGAATCATGGCCGGGTTCGGCGCGGCGATCCTCGCGGGTGGCACCGAGAGTATGAGCCTGGTGCAGCAAGCCAACGGGCGGCTCGCGCCTAATCCCCGGCTGATGGAAACCCACCCCGACCTGTACCTCGGGATGGGCCTCACCGCCGAGAACGTCGCAAAAGAGTGGAAGATCAGCCGCGAAGAGCAGGATGCGTTCGCGCTGCGGTCGAATCGACGGGCGGTCGCCGCGATCGAGGCGGGCCGCTTCAAGGACGAGATCGTCCCCCTACCGGTCAAGATGACCTACATCGATGAAGGCGGCAAGCTCCGCACCCACGAGACGACATTCGACACCGACGAAGGGCCGCGCCGCGATACGTCGCCCGAAGCGCTCGCCAAGCTGAAGCCGGTCTTCGCCGTGCGTGGCAGCGTGACCGCCGGGAATGCGTCGCAGACCAGCGACGGCGCGGCGGCGGTGCTGGTGATGGAGCGCGAGTTCGCCGAGTCGCGCGGGATCAAACCGCTGGCCCGCTTCGTCGCCTTCGCGGTCGGCGGCGTCCGCCCCGAGGTGATGGGGATCGGCCCGCTCGTCGCCATCCCGAAGGTGCTCAAGCTGGCGAACCTGAATCTCGGCGACATCGACCTGATCGAGTTGAACGAGGCGTTCGCGGCGCAGGCGGTCGCGGTAATCAACGAACTCGGCCTCGACGAGGAGAAGGTCAACGTCAATGGCGGCGCGATCGCCCTCGGGCACCCGATGGGCGCGACCGGCGCGAAGCTGACCGTGCAGTTGATCAACGAGCTACGCCGCCGTGGCGGGCGCTACGGGATGGTCACGATGTGCGTCGGCGGCGGCCAGGGCGCGGCGGGGATCTTCGAACTGCTGAGCTGATTCCCTACCGTAGGGTATCAATGAGCGGGCGTGGGGTCGGATAGCTCCGCGCCTGCTCTATACTTCCGCTGTGACTCCCTGAATCTACAAGCCCGCGCGACAACGGAATCAGCAGATCCAGCTCTACTCATTACCGACCACCAACCTGGCGGCGCGCGTTTCGAGGTAGCGTTGTTCGGGGAGGCTGGTGGTGCGACGTGCGGCAGCGCGATAGCTGTCGCGGGCGGCGGCATTGTCCCCGGCGAGTTCCAGCAGATGTGCGCGCACCGCGTCGAGGCGGTGGTTTCCGACCAACTGGCCCTCGGCGTCCAGCGCGGCGAGCAGTTCGAGTCCGGCCGCTGGCCCGCGCACCATCGC
Source organism: Thermomicrobiales bacterium (assembly GCA_036563365.1). GTDB lineage: Bacteria > Chloroflexota > Chloroflexia > Thermomicrobiales > CADCWN01 > CADCWN01. Next base: position 10,010 of record DATCMP010000160.1, on the reverse strand, counting down.
AACGGCAACCGCGTGATTAAGGGTCACGATCGGGCTCGGCGACAGGCGTTCGAGGAGTTGATAGAGGGCGAGAATCTGCGGCCAATCGGTCTCCTCCGCCCGCACCGCCTCATCGTGGACCGCCGCGATCGCCGCCTGCACTTGATAGGGGCCGAGCGGTGCGCGTTGCAGCGTCGCGGAGATCAGCGCAACACCCTCCGCAATCGCGGCGGCGTTCCACTGCGTACGATCTTGCTCGGCGAGCGGGATCAGCCCACCATCGGCGCTGGTACGCGCAGCACGCCGCGCGTCGGTGAGCAGCATCAGCGCCAGCAATCCCGCCACCTCGCCATCATCCGGGAGGAGTTGGCGAACGGCACGGGCGAGGCGGATCGCCTCGCCGGTCAGATCGGCACGCTGCAAGGCCGGGCCAGCGGTAGCGGTGTAGCCCTCGTTAAAAATCAGGTAGAGGACGTGCAAGACCACGCGCAGCCGCTCTTGCCGCTCCCCCTCCGGTGGCAGGCTGAACGGTACACCGCTCGCCTTGATTCGCGCCTTGGAACGGCTGATCCGCTGGGCCATCGTCGCCTCGGGGACGAGGAAAGCGCGGGCGATCTCTGCCGTGGTCAGGCCACCGACGGCGCGCAGGGTCAGGGCGAGTTGGGAGGCGGGCGAGAGCGACGGATGGCAACAGAGAAAGAGCACGGTCAGCGTATCGTCCTGGTCTGGCGGCGCATCATCGCCTGGCGCAGGCGACCAAAACGCCTCGGGCGGTGTCAGGGCTGCGATCACATCTTCCCGCCGTCGCCGCGCCTGCTCGCTGCGTAGCTGATCGGTCAGACGGCGCGAGGCGACGGTGATCAGCCACCCCTGAGGGTGTTCCGGTATCCCCTGCCTAGCCCATTGGATAGAGGCTTCGAGCAGCGCTTCCTGCACCGCGTCCTCGCACATATCGAAGTGCCCATAGCGGCGCGCGAGCGCGCCGAGGGCCTGCGGCGCGAGTCGACGCAGCAGATCCTCGGCGCGAACTTCCGCGCTCACAGGTCCCCCCCGGACTGTTCCATGAGCGGTCGTACCTCCATCGCGCAGAACTTGGCGTTCGGCCAGCGCGCGGCGATCTCGGTCGCCCGCTCCGGGCGCTCGCACTCGACGATCAGGTAGCCGCCGAGATGTTCCTTCGCCTCCGCGAATGGCCCATCGGTGATCACCGCGGCACCGTCACGGACCCGAACAGTCTTCGTGTTCGACGGATCGGCTAACGCTTCCCCACCGATCAACTCCCCGGACTCGGTAAGTTCCCGCATCAGCGTTTCCATGTCGGCCATCAGCGCCTTGCCTTCCTCCCCGAAGAACGCCTCGCGGGTCCCCGGATTGTCGTAGATCATCAGCATGTACTTCATCACTCCCCTTGTCCTTCTGGTGCCCGCATAGGCACCGCTCACAGGATACATCGGAGCCGGCCGCAGATTCTCGACATACCGAGGCGAGTTGGGGACCACAGATCGACATCCGTGGTCGTCCGAGGAGGGCTACCTCTCAGCGCGCTCCCGATTCCCCCGCAATGGATGTCGAGAATCTGTTGCCTGTTCCGATGTATCCAATGTAGGGCATCTACTGTGATGTCGGGGTACGCAAGGACACAAACGGAGGAACACGATGAGCAAGGTATTCTTCAGCGTGGGGATGTCACTCGATGGTTTCATTGCCCCTGAGGGAATGGTATTGCCCCAGGGGCTTGACCCGAACTATAAGGACTGGCTCAGCCAATGGATGGCCCTCCAGCAGTGGCAATTTCAGCAGAAATTTTTCCGCGAGAATCTGAAGCTCGGCGACGGCGGTGAGGCGGGCCAAGATAACGCGATTCTGGAGGAGACGTTCAACCGCACCGGCGCGAGTATCATGGGCAAGCGGATGTTCGATGGCGGTGAGCATCAGTGGCCCGAGGATGCCCCATTCCACACGCCGGTCTTCGTCCTGACCCATCAGGTGCGCGACCCGTGGGAACGCCCCGGCGGCACCATTTTCCACTTCGTCAACGATGGGATCGAGAGCGCCTTGCGGCAGGCACGCGAGGCTGCCGGGGACAAAGACATCCGCATCGCCGGTGGGGGCAACGCCATCATCCAGTACCTCAACGCGGAGCTGATCGACGAGTTCACCATCGCTCAGGCACCGGTCCTCTTCGGCGGCGGGGTTCGCCTGTTCGAGGGAATCGATCGGAGCAGGATCGGGCTGGAAATCGTGGAGGCGATCAACTCGCCGCTCGTCACGCACTTGCGCTATACCGTCACGAGGCAATAACTGCGCCCGTACACCTTCGCGACGTGAAGTAACTTTTCATCCGAATTCGTGCGCGCGGTATCGATCGATACCGCGCGCACGCACGTTTGTCAGCGGTTATGGTGCCGATTCAACTACCGGCAGATAGTCCCCACCTGCCCATCCTATTGCGCTACACCCCTCTGGCTCACCCCTTCTTGCCCCTCGCGCGGGAAATGTGAAAAGCGCCGCCCTCACTCCATCGACCAATCGTGCCGCATTAAGGATCCTTTAACTGTCGATTAACAAACAATTAACCGCCCGCTGCTATCCTGGCTTCGGACCCGTAGGAATTGTACGAGGCGACGAGGAAGGAGTACGAGCGCGACGAGGCAAGGGGGAGCACCGTTATCAGCGCACAGGGGTCCGACAGCGGCGGGTTCCGATGACAGGGCGCGAGGAGTTGGAGGTAGGATGAGCAAGCACAGATTTTTCATAGCTGGCGTGGGGCTATGGCTGGGGGGCCTATTCCTTGCGATCGCACTGATCGTGCTGCCCACGAGCGATACACTCGGTGCCGGGATCCTGGCGACGCCCGGTGCGAGTGCCACAGTTGATCCGGGCCAGGGGACGCCGGGCGATCCCGATCCGCGACCAACCCAAACGGCAACGCGACCGCCGACGACACCGACGACCGTGCCGACCCCGACCCCGCGCGCTGGGGCATTGAACATCATCCCCACATCGAGCGCGGTGGGCGTCGAGGTCACGCTGACCGGCAGCGGCTTCTCGCCGAATGCCCTTGTGATCGTGGTTGTCGAGGACAGCACGGGCAGTAACATGGCCTATATCCAGCCGACCGTTGATGCCAGCGGCGGCTTCACCGTGCGCCTCTCGACGATGGCCTATAAGGCGGGGGAATACACCGTTTCCGTCGCCGCCCTGCCAGATATCAAGGCGTTGGCGCAGGCTACCTTCACCCTCTCCGGCACGCCCGGGCTACCGAATACCGGCGAGGGCGCTAACACGGGTCATACGGCACGCACAATCTGGTTCCTCGTCGGCGCGGCATTGCTGACGCTATCCGTTTTCGGCGGCGTTGCCATTCGTCGCCGCCTGGTTGAGCCACGGTAAGGGGCCGGTATCATGCCGATCGATTTGAGTGAAGGAGCGATCAGGTGATCACGAGGAAGAATTGGCACAATTCGCGCTTCGGCAGGCGGACATTTTTGGGGGCGGCGGGCGGCACAACCGCCGCACTCCTGCTCGGCAACGGCAATGGTGCATGGGCACGGTCGGCGGGTGCGGCACCGGCGACAGCACGAGCCCCCTTTGGCGAACTCGTCCCCGATCCCGCCGGTATCCTCGATCTGCCACCCGGCTTCCAGTATCGGATTATCTCCCCCGAGGGCGGCAAGCTGTACAACGGCGCGCCGGTGCCGGGTGATCACGACGGGATGGCCGCTTTCGCCGGCCCTGGAGGCACGATCATCCTCGTCCGTAACCATGAGATCCGCCTGAGTGACCCCGAGAAGAACCCCACATTGAGCGAGCCCAATCCGGTGCAAGGGAAGAACCCCTACAAACCGAACGGCACGCGGATCGAAACCGGCGGCACCACGGCGATCATCGTCGGGCCGGATCGGCGCGAGATCCGCGATTTCGTCTCCTCATCCGGCACGCGGAACAACTGCGCGGGCGGACAGACCCCCTGGGGTACCTGGCTAACATGCGAGGAAGATCGCACCCAGGGCCACGGCTATGTCTTCGAGGTCGACCCCAACGACCCGGAGAACGATCTGTCGCGCACCCCGATCCCGGCGATGGGCTTCTTCTCGCATGAAGCCGCTGGGATCGATCCGCAAACCGGGATCGTCTATCTCACCGAGGATGATGGGCGCGGCCAGATCAACGCCACCGATCCGAACAAGGACACCCGCAACAGCTTCCTGTACCGCTATATCCCCTTCGACGTCAGCCAGCGACCGGGGGCCTTACAACGGGGTGGCACACTTCAGGCGCTCAAGATCGATGAGCGGCCCGCCATCGACGCCGACTTCTTCGACCAGGGGCAGCGGTTCGCCGTTCGCTGGGTCGATGTCGATCCGGTCGAGCCGCACGATGGTGCCCTCGCCCAGGGCTGCGTCAAATTTAATCGTCTCGAAGGGGCGCACTTCGCGGGCGGGGCATTTTGGTTCGATGACACCGCTGGTGGCGAGAAGCGCCTCGGGCAGGTTTACCGGTACATCCCCGCGACGAATACCCTCGAACTCTTTTACGAAGGGACCAGCGACAACCAGATGGAGAGCCCCGACAACATCACCGTCGCGCCGTGGGGCGATCTCTGGTTCGCCGAAGATGGCGATGGGGCGAACCGGATGATGGGGATCACGCCGGAAGGTGCCGTCTATACCTTCGCGAACAATCGCCTCAAGATCGGCACCGAGGGGGATTTCTCCGAAGTCGCCGGACCGTGCTTCTCGCCCGACGGACAGACATTCTTCCTGAACATCCAGACGCCGGGGGTCACCTTCGCGATCTGGGGGCCGTTCCCGCGCCCGAATGCCGCACGCGTCCGACAAATGGCCTTCGCCGCACCACCCGCATACCTCGCCCCGCAGTTCGACGGTGCCCTGCTTGAGGCGGCGCAAAAGTACCGCCTCAGCCCGCTCGAAGCCGCCGCCTATGTCCGCTTCGGTGTGCCGTTGCTCTGACCGATCAATCGCACCGGCAAGCGCCCCGGCAGCGGAGTTTTTCGCTGCCGGGGCGCTTTGACATGGCGTCAGCCAACTGCGGCACAGCGAAGCACGCTCGGCGGGTCTCGTACCACCGAGCGGTATCCACAGCCTGCCCGGCACGATCGTACTTGCCTACATTACACTCAGCGACGTGCTGGGCACTTCTTCCCCTTACGCTGCTCGTACTCGCGGATCTGCGCTTCGAGATGTGCTTCGAGGCGTGGCTGCACGGTCCGTACCCACAGCAAGGTCAGGCCGGCGGTCAGCGTGACGCCGACGAGCAGCGGCAACATCCCCGCGATCGCCGCCTTGACGACACGCCCGACCATCCCGATCTGCTCCGCCGACGCGCCGAGGATCGAGGAATAGGCGAAGATCAGGATCGCGGTGATGATCACGCCGAGCGTGAAGACGATCTGGTAATGCGGTCGGCCATCCGGTCGCGCGCGCATCGCCGAGAGCCCGGCCACGAACGCCTCCGCACAGGCGGCCAGCACGACCACGATCCAGACGAAGACCTCGAAGACATAGGTCAGATAGCGCGTATCCTGCGACGCGCCATCCGGAGCGCCACGCACGAAGGCATTGATCCCGGCGACGATCGCCGCGCCGAGCAGGCCGAAGGTTGCCAGGCGGTGCAGCAAGCGTGGTCGTTCGAGTAAGCGCTGCCAGCCGGGCACGCCCGCGTTACTCGCCGACATGGGCCACCTCCGCAGGGTGCGCGACAGGGGCGACCGCGCGCATCGGGAAGCCCTGCGCCGTCAGGAAATCTTTGGCCTCGCGGATCGTGTGCTGCCGGAAGTGGAAGATCGAGGCGGCCAAGACGGCATGCGCCCCCGCCGCGAGGGCGGAACTCAGATGAGCCAGCGACCCCGCACCACCGGATGCCACGACCGGCACGCGCACCACGCGCGACACCGCCGCCGTCAGCCCCAATTCATAGCCCTCGCGCGTTCCGTCGGCGTTGATGCTGTTGAGGACGATCTCGCCCGCGCCAAGCGCGACACCACGACGCGCCCACTCGACCGCGTCGATGCCGGTGCCGCGTCGCCCGCCATGCGTCCGCACCTCCCAGCCGCCAGCGGGCGTCGCCGCCGCATCGATCGACAGGACGATACACTGCGACCCGAAGCGGATCGCCCCCTCGGTAATCAATCCAGGATTACTGATCGCCGCCGTGTTGACGCTGACCTTATCGGCCCCCGCGCGCAGCAAGTTGTAGATATCATCGACCTTCCGCACGCCGCCGCCGACCGTCAGCGGGATGAAAACCTGCTTGGCGACACGACGCACCGTCTCGATCATGATCGCGCGTTCGTCGCTGGAGGCGGTGATGTCGTAGAAGGTCAGTTCATCCGCCCCTTCGGCATCGTAGTAGGCGGCCAATTCGACCGGATCACCGGCATCGCGCAGATCGAGGAACTGCGTCCCTTTCACCACGCGGCCACCGGTCACGTCAAGACAGGGAATGATGCGGCGCGTCAACATTGCTCTCATCCATTCGGGCGAAGATCATACGTCAAGATGCGATGAGGATGGCGCGGCTCACTCGTCATCCTCGTCCGGGATCTCCTCTTGCAACTGGGCGAGATATTCGGTGAAGACTTGCACCTCTTGCTGTGCCTGCTCGATCCGCACACGCAGGCGTAACTCTTCCAGGCGGCGTACTTCCACGCGGGTCGCGGAGTCCTCATCGCGCAACTCATCGAGGCGCACGGCGAGCAGGGTAATCCGATGCCCGATCGAACGGTCGGCCTCCTCCAACTCGCCGAAGCGCGCCAGGGTGGAGGTGAAGCGCGTATCGTTCAGCCGCTCGACGAGTCGCAACCGCTCTTCACTCGCGACGCGCGCTTCGTCGGCCTTCGCGATCGCCTTGGTATGGTGATCGAAGCTGATCGCCGCGACCCGATCGATCTCCTGGCGCAATTCGTTGTTGCTCGTCGTCATCTGCTCGAACTTCGGGAGGGCGGCGTGCAGTTCGGCGCGCACGCGATCGATCTGCACATCCAGCGGCGGCAATTCGTCTTTCAGCGCATCGATCCGACCATTCGTCTCGTCTATTCGCGCGCCCAGGTCGCCGGAGCGGCGGCGCAAGTCCTGCTCGACCATCCCCACCGCATCACCCGTTTTGCGCCAGTCGGCCCGCACTTCATCGATCTCGGCGCGGACACCGACCAGCTCCTCGCGGACACCACGGGCGACATCGGCGCTGCGCTCCACCAGGGGCGGGAGGCGATCGATCTGCGCCTGCAATTCATCGAAGCGATGGCGGTCCTCGCCAAGCTCCTGGAAGCGGGCGCGAACATGGCCCCCCAGATCGGTGATCTGCGCCTGCAAGTTTGGGATCGGTGCGATCGCCTTCGAGAAGTGCTGATCAACCTCCTCGATCTCGGCACGAATACGGGTCATTTCCACCAGGCGCAGCTCGTTGTAACCGCGCGCCTCGGTGCGTACCCCCTCGATCCGTGCGCCCACGCCCTCAATCTGTTCCGCGAGCGCGGCCTGCGCCTCCTCGACCTTGCCGTGGCGACTATTCCCCTCGCGCAGCAGCAAGCGCAATTCATCGATCTGCTCTTGCAGCGCATTGAGGCGCGCTTCTTCGCGCTGCCGCCGCTCATCGTCGCGCAAGTTATCTCGAATATCTAACACAACCCCACCTTAAGTACGAAGTACAAACGACGAAGTACGAAGTACGAAGTAGGGAAAGGCGAAGTCCGCGCCACGAACACCGATCATTCGTACTTCGTACTTCATACTTCGTACTTCCACTCGCCCGGTCCCAGCACGACATCGCCCGTATACAGTGCGCGTCCGACGATCACCGCCTCGACGCCGGGCAGCGCGGCGAGCGCCGGGAGATGCTCGCGCTTTGCAACGCCGCCGGAGGCGATCACCGCCAGATCTGACGCGGCGGCGAGTTCGGCCAATGCCGCATAGTTCGGTTCGTGCAGGGTGCCGTCGCGACCGATATCGGTGTAGACGACCCGCCGCAACCCGAGCGCCGCGAGTTCACGCGCCAGCTCGGTCGCGCGCACGGCGGTCGTCTCGATCCAACCGCGCGTGGCGACCAAACCTTCCCGCGCATCGACGCCCAGGATGATGCGCTCTGCCCCCCAGTGTTCGATCGCCGCGCGCAGGAGCTCGCGATCTTCGATCGCCGCCGTGCCGAGGACCACGCGCGACACCCCACCAGCGAATGCGGCGGCGATATGGTCCAGTGAGCGCAGGCCGCCGCCTAATTGGACCGGGATCGTCAGCGCCTGGGCGATCGCCGCGACGATCGGAGCCTGCAACGGTTCACCGGCCCGCGCGCCATCGAGATCGACGACGTGCAACATCGCCGCCCCGGCCGCTTGCCAGCGCAAGGCCATCTGCACCGGGTCATCGCCATAGACCGTCTCTTGCGCGAAGTCACCTTGCAGCAGCCGCACACAGCGCCCGCCGCGCAGGTCGATCGCCGGGATGACGATCATGCCGACCGCCCTGCGGCGACAGCCGCAGCGGGAACACCCAGCCCTGCATCGACGAGCCGCGCGAAGTTGCGATAGATTTGCAAGCCCCACTTGCCGCTCTTCTCGGGGTGGAACTGCGTCGCCATCACATTGCCGCGCGCGATCGCCGCCGGGAAGCTCGCGCCGTAATCGGTGGCCCCGAGGATAATTGACTCGTCATCCGGCGCGCAGTAATACGAGTGGACGAAATAGAACTCCGTGCCATCGGGGATCCCGGCGAAAAGCGGGTGCGGGCGCAGCACGTTGACACCGTTCCAGCCCATGTGCGGCACGATCAGTTCGTCGTTATCGGGGAAGCGCCGCACCTCGCCGCCGAGGATACCGAGGCACGGGTGCGGATCGCCCTCGTAGCTGGTGCCGAACAGCACCTGTTGCCCGACACAGACGCCGAACAATGGCCGCCCGCTGTCGGCAACCGCGCGCAGCACTTCGACGAGCCCACGCTCGCGCAGGTTACGCATCGAGTCGGCGGTCGCCCCGACACCGGGGAAGATCACGCCCGACGCGCCGAGCAGGGTGGCGGGGTCGTCGGTGACAACATGCGGAATGCCGAGATGTTCCAGCGCGTTGACCACGCTCCCCAGATTCCCCGCGCCGTAATCGACCACTGCGATCATTGGTGTTCCTCTCAGTAGTCGGCAGTCGGCAGTAGAGATTGGCTACTGGCACGGCACCTCAACATCATCGCCCCGCCACTACCGACTACCAACTACCGGCTACCGTTGCCTCGTCACTCGCCATCCAGCGCCCGAAGGGTTGCGGCGACCGAGTGTGCGAGCGCATCGTGGTTATAGCCGCCTTCCAGCACCAGCGCCAGCCGCCCGCCGCAACATTCGGTTGCCAGCGCACCGACGCGCTGTGCCAGCGCCCCGAAGCCCGCTGTCGTCACCCGTTGCATCCCTAGTGGATCGTCTTCGTGTGCATCATATCCCGCCGAGACGAGTAGCAGCTGCGGTCGAAATTCCCGCACCGTCGGTGCCACAAGCGCATCGAATGCCTGGAGATAGCGCGTGTCATCCGCGCCGGGTGGCAGCGGCACATTCAGGGTTGCCCCGCGACCCGCACCGCTCCCGGTCTCCTCACGCGCTCCCGTCCCCGGATAGAGCGGCTGCTGGTGGAGCGAGGCATAGAAGACCGCGCCCGAGGCGTAGAAAATCGCCTGCGTACCGTCACCGTGGTGGACATCCCAATCGTTGATCGCCACGCGCGTCAGGCCGTGTCCCGCCAGCGCATACCGCGCCGCTACCGCGACATTATTGATCAGGCAGAAGCCCCCGGCACGGCCCGACGCCGCGTGATGGCCCGGCGGGCGCACCAGCGCGAAGGCCCGCCCCGGCTCATCCTGGAGCGCGGCGTCGACGGCGATCAGGGCCGCCCCGGCGCTATACGCCGCCGCTTCGTATGAACCCGGCGATACGTAGGTGTCGCTATCGAGCCAGCGCCCGCCCGCTTCCGCCGCATCGAGAATCGCTTCGAGTAGCTCGGGGGTATGGACAGCGGTCAACGCCTCGAATGGTGCCGC
>DATCMP010000010.1:0-3239 GCA_036563365.1 Thermomicrobiales bacterium | reverse complement strand
CCCGTTGAGTACGGGCCGGGCAGCGGTATGAAATGCGGTTGAGATTGAAATTACCCCTTCAACCGCGCGATAGCCTGCGATTGCAGCGAATCGGCTGCCATCTCCATCAGCTCGATCCGGTTGCCCTCCGGGTCGCTGATCCATGCCTGGCGGTTGTTGTCCTTGCCGGTCTTCAGCGCAACATCAATCGTGACGCCCGCCGCTTCGAGGGCGGCGACCGTGGCTTCCAGATCGCTGACGGCGAGGCAGAGGTGGGTGTAGCCGACGGCATTGCGGGCCGGTGGCTCCCCGACACCATTCGGGAAGATCTCGATGTACTGGTCATCGGTGAGCCGCAAGTAGACGAGCATCAGCGAGCCATCGTCCTGGTTCAACCGGAACATCTCGGCGAGGCCGAGCTTTCCGGTGTAGAACGCGACGACATTCTCAAGATCGTTGGCGCGGATCGCGACGTGGCCGATACTGGTGAAGCCGAGATCTGCCATGAAAATTCTCTCTTTCTCAATTCTGTACAATGGTGTCAGGCGTGCGCGGGCATCAGGCGCAAAAGTGGCTGACCGTATTCGACCGGTTGCCCGCTCTCGACCAGGAACTCGACGATCGTCCCGCCCGTCTCGGCGGCGATCTCGTTCATGATCTTCATCGCCTCGATGATCCCGATCGTCTGCCCGACAGCGATCTCTTCGCCGACATCAACGAAGTCCGGCTCGCCGGGGCCGGGGGCGCGGTAGAAGGTGCCGAGCATCGGGGCCGGTACGATCGTCCCCTCCGCCTCTTCGGTGGCTGGCGCTTCCGCGACCGTCACAACGGTGCTCGGGCCGCTGCCGCCGTTCGCCGCGCTCATCCCCTCGCGGGTACGCAGGCGCAGCTTCACGGCGGAGGTTTGCAGGCTCAATTCGGCGATCCCGCCGCGCGACATCATCTCGATCAGCGCCCGTACCTCGCCGGTCAGCCCCGACGGCAATCCTGCGGCGGCGTTATCGTCAGACGCCCCATTGCCATTTTGCGCCATCCCTCACCCCCATATGAAGTACGAAGTACGAACTACGAAGTACGAAGTAAGCCATGATACAGACTTCCGTCACTTCGTACTTCGTAGTTCGTACTTCGTACTTAATCTCAGCCTTGGACGCGCTCGATGTACTGATTGGTGCGGGTATCGATCTTAACGCGGTCGCCCTCGTTGAGGAAGAGGGGGACGTTGATCGTCAGGCCCGTCTCCAGGGTGGCGGGCTTGGTGCCGCCTGTCGCGGTGTCGCCGCGCAGGCCGGGATCGGTGCGCTCGATCCGCAAGGTGGCGTTGACCGGGATTTCCACGTCAACCGGCTTACCCTGATAGGTCAGGAGATCGATCGACTCGTTCTCGCGCAGATAGTTGGTGACGTTGCCCAGCACCTCGGCGGAGAGCGGGAACTGCTCGTACGTCTCGACATCCATGAAGTTGTACTGGTCTTCCTCTTTGTAGAGGTACTGGATCGTCTGACGTTCCAGGCGGGCGACGGTGAACTTGCTGCCGTTCTGGAAGGTGCGCTCCGTCGTGGAGCCGGTCCGCAAGTTCTTCATCGTCAGGCGCACGAAGGCGCTGCCACGACCCTGCTTGATGTGCTGATAATCCATCACGCGGACGAGCTCGTTGTCCATCTCGATCGTCAAGCCTTTACGCAGTCCGCCGGTATCAACCACTGCCATTGTGTCCTCCCTGATGAGTCATTGTTCGTCGTTGGTTATCGTCTGTGTTGGCTGCCGCTCGCGCCTTTAGCCGTAATCTCGCGCTATTCTGACCCGCTCCCGATACCGCCCGGCAAATAACCGACCGTCCATTACACCTGTTGCTTCGAGGCGCGGCTCAGCACCCGGGCACCATCTTCCTCGATCACGATCAGATCCTCGATCCTGGCTCCCCCCCAGCCGGGGATATAGATGCCGGGCTCGATCGTCAGGGTCGCGCCAACGGGCAACGTCGTCTCGATCCCCTTCGCCGCGCTGGGCGCTTCGTGGACGCGCACCCCCACGCCATGCCCGAGGCCATGTCCGAAGTAGTCCCCATAGCCCGCCGCGCTGATCACGTCGCGCGCCAGCGCATCGACTTCCGCGCCGGTCATCCCCGGGCGCAGGTTTTCTTCGACCATCGCGACGGCCCGTTCAAGCGTGCGATAGACGTCGCGCGCCCGCTCGGTCGGCTCGCCCAGGATAACGGTACGGGTCAGATCTGCTGCATAGCCATCAACCTGTGCGCCCATATCGATCGTGATCGGTATCCCCTCGCCGAGCGGTGTATCGCCGGGCTCGTGGTGGGCAAACGCGCCGTTCGCCCCCGCCGCGACGATGACCGGGAACGCGAGTGCTTCCGCGCCACGCTCGCGCATCGCCCGTTCAAGCGCCCAGGCGACCTCGCGCTCCGTCTGCGTTTGGTGCATGGTGGCCACGACCGCTTCGTAAGCGGCATCGGTGATCGCCACCGCCCGCTTGATCAGCGCCAACTCTTCCGCCGTCTTGATCAGGCGCAGTTCGCTGACAAGCTCCCCGACCGGCAGCAGCGCTACCGTGTCGCCCAGCGTCTCGCCGAGGCCGAGGTAGAGCGAAACCAGGGTCGCTTCTTCCTCGAAGCCGAGCCGACGGACTCCGTGACGTTCCAGGAGCGTTTTCAAGGTTTCCGGCAGCTTGCCCTCGCGGCGAACGACCTCGAACGCGGTGGCCTGCGCCCGCGCCTGGTTCTCATTCGTCCCGCTCGTGATCAGGTAGGCGCTATCGAGGCCGAGCAAGAGGCATCCCGCCGATTCGTTGGGCGCGATGTCGGTCGCGGTGTAGCCGCTCAGGTAGAAACGATTGGAAGGGTGCGTGATCAGGAGGGCGTCGAGATCGCGCTCGCGCATCTGTGCGCGCAACGCGGCGAACTGCTGTCCCTTCACGCTTCGCCCTTCCCTACTACTCCGTACCCCACAACGCACCCTCGCGAACGCGCAGCATCAATTATGGCCGAATGGCTCAGGGCTGGCAAGGCGGCGGGGGCGTGGTTTGGCATCGCGCAAGGCGGTCTGCTACCATGCCGCGCGGAGGCTTTCCGGAGGAATGTCGCGTGGCGCACGGTGGTGGGGCTATTCCTGTGGGTTGTGCCATGGCAAGTGGTACCAATCGCGCCGCCTTCAACCGCTGCCCCGGCTGCTCCCCTGGTCGATGTAGGCCAACTTTTTGGATGATGATGAGGTGCCGATGGGAAGCGATCACGATCTGATCGTGCG
>DATCMP010000699.1:0-7464 GCA_036563365.1 Thermomicrobiales bacterium | reverse complement strand
CTTGGAACGTCGCCGCAGCGACAAGGTTCCGGCCAATTCATCTAGCCCCTGTGATTTCTCTTGACAATCACTTCCTTAGCCCTGAAGATGGTGCGGTCAGGCAATCGCATAGCCGCTACTGGGGGGCGTATTGCGTCCAGTAGCGCTTTTGGCGTCAGGGGGATGTGGTGTTTCGGCGCGTACGTTTCGGCTCATGCGTGGTAGCGTCGGTGCTTCTGCTAAATCTGGTGGCTTGTGGCAGTAGCGAGACCCCCGGCATCGCGGCGACGCAAACTCGTGCCGTGGAACTCGGCGAACTGGCGACGAAGACCCGCGAGCTGGAGCTGACCCAGATCGCCATGGTCCAGGGTGTGGCGACAAGCACGCAACCCTCGTCTCGTTCGACTACCCTTGGGACACAGCCCTCATTCCGATTTACCCCCGTCGCGGCTGGTTCACCACAAGTCCCGACCGCCATTGCCCCGCCGCCTCTGGTTGCGGTGGCGGATTGCTATGACGTCAAGGTGAACCTCGGCACCGATCGCGTCCTGCAGAGCGATTTCGAGCAGTGGAATCGGATTGCCGGTGTGTGGCGCCCGATCTTCGAGAAATGGCACGCCTTCATTGCGGCCTCGCACTCGGTCACGGAGTTCGAGGGGATCGTCGGGAACGCGGGGGTTATAGCCGCCGCTGACGCATTCCTGCGTGCGGCCCGCGGAGGTATGGCCCCACTCCAGCGCGAGACTGCGGGCGGAAGGTTCGCACCACTCGCCGCAGACTATCTCGAACTGCTCAACGCGGAGGCCCGTTGGGGAGGCCTGCTGCTCGAGGCGGCAACGCAAGGAGATGCCAATGCCTGGAATAGCGCCATCGAAGACTACGAGACGGTCTCGGTGACTGGTGCCCTGAACGATGTACGGGTGCATGAGGGCTGCCGGTTCTGGGAGTCGCTCACCTGAAAGGAAATCTCGTGGACGGGCAGTGGCGTCGTTCCCTGGTTCCATACTGGTTGATCGTCCCAGTCCTCGCGCTCATGCTCAGCGGCTGCGGCGGGCCGCCGCCGACATTGACCTTGAATGCCGCCCCGACGCAGACGCGGGAGGCCGAGGTGCGTCAGCTCGCGACTCTAACCGTGCCGACCGCGAGCGCCCAGACCGCGGCGGCACCGCCGACGGCGATCACCGTCCCGCCGACGGCGACGGCGGCCCCGCCCGCCCGTGAGGCCGCCACCCTCGTTTCCGTCACCGACGGCGATACGATCCGCGTGCGCCTGGCGAATGGTACCGAGGAGCCGGTGCGCTACATCGGCATCGACACCCCGGAGACGAAGGACCCGCGCACGACCGTCGAGTGCTTCGGCGAGGCGGCGACGGCCAAGAACACCGAGTTGCTGCGCGAGGGAGGCGGGACCGTCTACCTGGAGAAGGACATCACCGAGCGGGACAAATACAGTCGGCTCCTGCGCTACGTCTGGGTCAAGCGGGCCGATGGCACGCTGCTCAATGTCGGCGAGGACCTGGTGCGCTGGGGCTTCGCGGCGGCGTCGAGCTACCCGCCCGACGTGCGCTACCAGGCGGGGTTCGCCGGGCTCGAGCGCGCCGCGCAGGAGCAGCGGCTCGGCCTGTGGGGTGCTTGCCCGAACGCCCACTCGCCGCTGGCCGCGCCGACCGCCATCCCGCCGACGCCGCCCCTGCCGACCGCCGTACCCCCGAGACTGGTGCCACCGACGGCCACCGTCGCGCCGAAGGCCGCGCCGGGTGGTCGCGTGCCCGGCACTGGCGGCTATGACTGTCCTTCTGGTTACCCGATCAAGGGCAACCTAACGACCTCCAGCGGCGACCAGATTTACCATGTCCCCGGCGGCCAGTATTACGGTGCAACCAAACCCGAGGAGTGTTTCGCCACCGAGGCCGACGCTCGCGCCGCCGGGTACCGTCGATCGCAGCGCTAAGGGACACCTGGGGCGAGAGTACCGCAGCCCGCCCCAGGTCTCATCTTACTTCGTCACCCACCATCCCTCGGCATTGCGCCGCATCCCGCGTGCGACCATCTCGCGTGGCGTGAGGCACCGCCGGACATTGATCATCCCGCGTCGGTGCAGCTCGAACCCTTCGGGCGAGCGGAATTCCTCGCCGCAGGTCGGACACGCGCAGAGGTTCGAGCCGGGGGTCAAGCGCTGCCGCCGCGTCGTTGTCGCGTATTGTGCCTTGTACATTGACTCGCCCTCAGTTGTTCCGTGTGGCCCATTAGGATGCGATGGTGCCACCGCCATCTTTCCGTCGCTCCTTGCACGTAACTCGGCGCGCTATGGGCCACTCAGCATAGCGCCCCTCCGCTGTCCGCTGCTCTTGCTCATGGCTTGTCTCCTCTCTTACTCTCGCCTTCTATTCACTGTTGCCTCGTTTCTTACCCCCGCTGGTTCTCTCTCTGTTGCTTGTCTTTTCCCTTAAGCCTCGCCGCCCAATTCGGTGATCGCGCTATGTGACGAGGCACGCTAGAACCGTGTGCGGTTTTTAAGGTGCGGGGCATGTCCCCGAGAGGGCAGACTGGCTAGCCCTCGCCGCGCATTTCTATGCGGCTTCACGCGTGACGAGGTGTGGACCATCAACGAACACGAGCCATGCGGCGCGGGCACAAGCGGCACAGCGATACGCCGGACCCAGCGCCCGCGTCGCGATCGTCTCGCCGCAGGAGACGCAGGTACCGCGCGGGAACGGACCCGGGCGCGCCATCAAGAGCGGCACCGGGCCACCGTTACGCAGTTGCCCGCGCATCGCCTCGGCACGCCAGCGCACCTCGGGATCGTCCTGGGCCAGGAGGCCCAGGACCGCGTATTTCTCCGCGAGGAGCGCCCGCACCAATGGTTCGGCACGGCGCGGCCCGCGCACGTTCAGACGCTCCCCATCAGCGGATAGGGTAAGTCCGGCGGCGCGTGCCTGGTCGAGCAGCGTCAGGCCGTCCATTCGATGATCTCCTCGTCCGTGTCAGTGCTGTTGGTTCCCGGCGCGGGAACGCCCCTGGCGGGGAGGGGGAGGGGGGCAGTACCCTCCTGAGGTTCGGCAACCGTGCAACACCCCGTCAACTGCTCGACTGTCGGCAGGACCTCGGCGTCGCCCGGCAACGGCTCGCCCAGGATCAGTTGCATCGAACGACCCTTGCGCGTCTCCTCGTTGCGCAGGAAACCGCGATCGATCGCGTCTTTGACGCGCCGCGAGGCGACGCTCTTGTCGAGATTGAGTACCCGAGCGATCTGTTGCAGGGGCACCGGCCCCATCGCGTCTCGCTGGGCCTGGGCCACTGCCGCGACCGTCTCGCGCACCGTCGCCGGGGTGGTCAACTCGACGCCCGCCGCGACGAGATCGGCGACGAGATCGCGAATCGCGGCGTAATCGGTCAGGGTGGCGATGATTTGCCCGGTGGCATCGCGCTCTCGGGTAGCTTGATGCAGGATCGCGTGCGTCCGTATCAGGTTAAGCACCATCCCGAAGTCGCGCCGCAGGCGTACGGCAGCAGCGTCCATCGAGTCGGCGAGTCGATCGGAGAAGGGGATCGTGACCCGGTGCTCCGCCCCGGTGAGCCATTCTTGCAGCGCGAGCCATGGCGCGAGATCGAAGGGCACCGACTCTTCTTTGGCCAGCGCGCGGAAGATAGCCCGTGTCTGCTCCGGTGTATCGGTGACGGTGATCGAGAGCAGGCGCGTCTCATTCTCCGGGTGGAGGTGGAGCGCGGTCGTGGTAACGATCAGCCCAGTCGGCCCCTCGCGCTCGATCAACTGACCGCGCAAGCCATCCTCGGACTTGACCACCGTCTCGTAGCGGAGATGCCCTTCGGAGAGGAGGCTGCGGATCAGGTAGGTGGCCATGTCGCCGGTCATGCCCGCCGCCTCGTAGATGACCAGCATCCGGTGCTTGAGAGGTTCCTCGGAATAGACGAGTGCGCGCTCACTCATCGCCGAGAGGGCGTAGAAGGCCGAGGGCGGGAAGAAGTCGAGGGTCCGCTCGGTCGTGTACGACTTCCCGCCCGAGGACGGCCCTTTGATGGCGACCGAGATGGGGCGGGCGAGCAGCCGACTGGTCGCGGCGAGATAGACCAGTTTCATGGTGCGCACCTCGCCGACGACGCCGCGAGCACGCTGGGCCTCGGCGAAGCCCCCCAGGATATCCGGCTGCATCGCGAGGTCGGCGCAACGTGTCCACGCCTCCCGCTGCGCCTCCTCCGCCTCGGCTTGCTCCTGATCCGCCCATTTCGTGGCGGCCTTCAGGTATCCGAGGAGTCGTTCCTTGAACGCCGCGTCATCCGGGTAGGCGAGGTGCAGCGCGCTCAAGTCCTTGTACTCGCCGAGCGTGACCAGGTGTACCCGATCGCGAATGCGCGACTTCGCCAGCCACGCCCTGACCGCTTCGCCGCCACTGTCTGGTTCGATGATGACATTGATGCGGTCCACCCCGTCGAAGTGCTCAGCGTCGCGCTCCTCCCGCCAGTTATTCGCCCCCGGCAGCCCGAGCGCATAGACCCCGTGGTACCAGGCGGTGTGGCAATCGCTCTCGCCCTCCACCAGGAGGACTCGGCGCTTCTCCTTGATCGCCTTGACGCGATCGAGGCCGTAGAGCGTGGGTTTCGTCCCCACCTTCCAGGCGAAGCGATTATCGCCGGAAGGGGACTTGGCCAGGGCCTTGCGAATCCGCACCGGCCCGGTGTCACCCTCGGGGGTGGTATACGGGATACGGAGCGCCGGGCTGCCGCCGTGGCTGATGTTACTCAGCCCGATGCTTTGGAGGAAGTCCTGCGGCAACTGTTTCGCCTCGGCGTATGCCGCCAGGGTGCAGCCGCTCGCCGGGGGCGTCGGTTGTGGTTGTGCTGGCATCGGGTTCTCACCTCGCGTTCTGTGGTGTTGCACGGTTGCGGCGTTGCGGGAGGGATACCGCCCCCCCCGTCCCGCAGCCTTCGGGAAGAGATCGCCCATGGTCAGGCCGAGCGCGGCGACGACCGCGCCGGTCTCGCAACCGGTGAAGCAGTGGACCAGGACCTGGCCCTGGTCGCCGAGCCTGACGCCGAGGCTATTGTCGTGGTCGTCATGGGCGGGGCAGCGCGCCGTGAAGCCGCTGCCGCCGCGTCGTACGTTGTCGAGCCGAGCCAGGAAGGCGGTCAGTTCGCGGGAAGGGGTGGCGCTCATGCCGCCACCCCCTCGCCGTTCGCCTGGCCCCCGCCGACCGCCTCGGTCGGCGGGGGGGCGAGGAGCAGTTGCCATAGTTGACGCCAGGCGGCGAGTTGGGCGGCGGCGCTGTCGCGGGTAATGGTGCTCATCGCTCGCCCGCCTTCGCCACGCCCGCGTCAGGGGTCGTGCGCGGAGCGTCGCCATCGTCCATCGGCCCGGCCAGATCGCGGAGCGCGTCGAGCAGGTGCGCGATGAGGCGCTGGTCGGACAGTGCTAGGATTGGCCGCGTTTTATCGGCGCGCGGCCCTTCGCTGATCGTGAGGTACAGCACGGTGCTGTTCACCCTTCTCCCCGTTCGCGGGGCATGCAAAAGCCCCCGTCGATCGGGGGCCTCTACTATGTAGGTGAACTTCGAGGAGAAACGTTAGGTCGTTTCGCGAATTCGCTTGCGGAGCGAGTGGAGTCGGGCTCGCGCTGTACTCGGGGTAATCCTTAACTGTTCGGCAGCCGACAAGATCGCACCTCGATTGGCCCCCTTATCCTGTTCCGCAAGCGCTTCAAGCAGTGCCTTTTCTGCTGGCGGCAATATTGCACTGAGGGCACGGAGCTGCACGGCAGCCTCCGACACTTTCTCTTCCGCCACAAGGACGACAAGCGGATCATCGTCGTCACGCCGATAGAGGGACTCGTCTGTCGCCGTCGTCTCGTCGAGCGGGTTCAAAAGCTTGTCCTTCCCCCTCGAATACTCCGTGTGTTCTAGAGCGGGGTATGGCTCGTTGAGCAAGTCGGCGATCGCTGCCTTACGGACCTCATCCCCAAGCCATGACCAGCTATCGTCCCAGGGCAGTGCGCTCGGCACAACCTCGATCGTGCGGCTTCCTTCGCCGCGACCGAAGCGGTGCCGTTGACGTTCTTCCCAGCGATCGAGCACGACCGTAGCGGCAGCTACCAGCGTCGCCCGCTTGGCCCCCTCAAAGCGCGGTCCACTCGTTAGGCCTCCCGCACGCGCAACGAGGGCAGTATACGCCTGCCGGTGGCGCGGGTTATCACTGCGGAATGCCATGCGGACCTGATCGACAAGCTTAGGCAAGAGCCAGTCGCGGGTCTCGACAAGCGTGCTATTGTCGGGCTTGGCGTTTCTCGCTAGGGTACCGTAGAGCATCCAGCGCTGTACACGTTGTCGCCCAATCGGTGTTTCGCTATGCGGCAGGAAGGACTCAGCATTGTTTTCATCGCCATCGACACTGCGACGTACTATCGGCCCGAATATCTCGCCCGCGAGCGTGATCGACATGGATCGGAATTCATGTTGTAGATCGTCGCCCCACCAATCAGGGTGCCTCTCGACGATCTCGCTAAGCATCGCGAAGATTAAGGCTTGTAGTGGTGCATCGAGGGCGAGGAAAGCCATGTAAGCGATCGCGTCCCGGCCATGTAGGTCCGTCACGCGCGGCCATTCGGGATACACCCGCTTCAGGTAGTCCTCGAGCCCGAGCACCAGTTCCGTGCTCAGGTCGAGTGCGATCGCTGGCGCGATCGCACATGCCGTAGCCGGATCGGCGGCGGCGGTCAGTTCAGCCCAGCGAGGATGGTTCGGGAGCGCCGCGTCGGCCAATGCTTGCGTGAAGAGTGCCGAGTTTGGATACATCTCGACAGCGATCGTATTGACTGCGGGCCAGTCGAAATGGTCATAGGTATGACCGAGCTCGTCTACGATGGGTTGGTATATCTCGGTGAATAGACGCATAGCCGCGCGCAGGGTAATGTCTAGCACCGCCCCCCCAGTACTTTCTACTTCGAGGTGCAACACTGCAATACCCTTGCAGTCCGCACGATCACGGGTCAGACCGCGTACGCCTTTAGGGCCTCGTCGCCATCAAGCACGCTCACAAAATAGCATTAAGGAGTTCTGCTTCTCCTTTGGCCCAATCTTTAACGAGGTCAGCGTACTTGATATCAGCGAGTATGGCAGGAGGATCCCCTCCTGTAAGGCGGACGGGGAGGAGTTTGATGCTGCGACCATTAAGTTGGCGGGCAAGAGCGGAATACCATTCCCGGCTCATCCATGGTGAAGTGACGCCAGCGGCCGAATAACATAGGATGAGGTAGCTGCTGCCCGTGAGTCCCTCATCCATCTTCTGGGTGATCGAATCTCCGATGCCAATTTCCCAGGTATCGAGCCAAACAGTGTGGCCGGTGACACGGATGGCAGCGGCGAGTCGCTCGGCTTGAGGGGTATCGTCACGGCGATGACTGATGAAAACATTTGCCATCGATGCCTCCTTATTAGCTAGGTGCATACAGATTGAGCACTGCCCGCCTACATTATT
>DATCMP010000697.1:0-4829 GCA_036563365.1 Thermomicrobiales bacterium | reverse complement strand
TGCCGACAACCCCGAAAGGCCATCGGCACTCCTCGCTCAGTTCTGCGGCGTTTACTTGGCACCCGAAAGTGTTCCGTAATCGCTGCCGTTTGCACACACACCCGAAAGTGCGAATCGTGCTTCCCGACCTCCCGATCTTTCCGCTTCGCTCGACCCTTGCGGGTTTCGCGTCCCTTCCGAACGGGTCGCGTCTCTGATGTACGTATGGTAGCACCCCCGTGCCAATCTGTCAATACCCCTCGTTGGGGGCCGCGCGGATCGGGTGCTGGGGGGGCGAACGGCGGGGTTAGTGCGCGTGGTGACCGGCATCGCGGGGCGGTTGCGCCACGGACAGGTCGGTGAGGTAGCGATGGGCGTCCAGGACCGGGTCCGTGGGGTCGCAGGCGTTGTTAAAGCGCGCGACGAACGCGCGTAACTGCGCGGGGGTCGCGCTGCACGCGCGGCAGAGCGCGACCTTGCCCCAGCCCGACCGTCGCGATCATCGCCACGGGGCTATAGGTTTCGCAGGAGCAGCAGACGGCGTGGATGGCGGGCATGGCGCGATCCTTGCTCAGTCGCAAGCGCAGCGCAGCGGGTACTGCGGCAGCCTGGCGGCCATCGCGGTCGCGCGACGCTCGGCCAGGAAAGCCCCGATGAAGGTCGCGACGTGCGTGGGCGCGAGCAGGCAACGCTCGCACAAATGAATCCGGTGGCCCCCGCTGAGCGTGGCGAAGACCGCAGGGCGATGATCCTCGCCGCAACAGAAGCATGCGGTGATGATGGGCATGGCGGTCTCCTCTCTGTTCCCCGGTCCCATCATAGGCGATATTACCGACCCGTTCAGTACATTCTTAACATGTGCCCGCGCACTATCTAGACGGGCGCTCACGCGCCACGCGGCTAGACGGGCGCTCACGCGCCACGCGGGGGGATCGCAACCGGATCAGTCGGCCCGCGCATACCTGGCGGTGATGATCCCGTAGCACTCGCAGGTCGCCGCCTCCAAGCCAGGGTGATCGGTGATGGTGACGACCCCGCGGCGATAGGTGATCAGCCCCGCCCGTTGGAGGGTCGACATCGCCAGGGTGACGCTGGCGCGGCGGGTGCCGAGCATCATCCCGAGGAATTCGTGGCTGAGCGAGAAGGTGGCCGCGCCGACGCGATCTTGCGTCAGAAGGAGCCAACGGGCGCAGCGCTCCTCGTTCGGGTGCAGGCGATTGCAGCCCGCCGACTGGGCGGTCAGGACAAAATACGACTGCGCGAAGAGTTGCGTGAGGCGGTAGAGGGTCGTCCCCGGCACGAGGGCCTCGCGGAAAACGGCGATCGGCAGCCGCGCATGGTCGCCGGGCACCTGAGCGAAGGTCAGCAACGGGCTGTGGTCATCACCGTAGAAGATCGGCAGGCCGGTCATCCCCTCGCGACCGATCGTCCCCGCTTCGACCATGTTGCCATCGGCCATCAGCGCGACTACCGAGATCATGCCGCTCAACGGGAAGTAGACCTGCTCGATCCGCGCGTTCATATCGTAGATCGGCGCGCTCGATTTGAGGTGGACGATCGTGCAGTGCGGGGCGATCCGGTCGTACTCCTCGGGCGGCAGGGCGGCGAGCAGCCGGTTGTCGATGAGGCGCGCGCCGGGATCGGGGCGGCGGGTGGGCATAATGTCGACACCTCGGGCACGAAACGTTTCGATACAATTCCCGCATCGGGGCCACGCAACCCCGCGCGGGCAAGGGTTTCAGGATAACAATCGATCATGGGCGTGGTCGGTACGTTACCGTACGTGCGCGCGAACGCGCGGGAGTCGCCAGCTTTTCCCCGACCCGTGCGTTCCTCGGGCATATGCCGGGCGTGCGCCGGGTCGGCGTCACCCCCGACATGTAGCCTCTTCAGCAGCGCCCAGTACGCCCGACCCGGCGGCCCGTTATCGTCGTCTCGCGAGATCGCGGTCTGGCAAGCGATGGTCGCGGTAGGGGCGGGTCACCGACGCGCCCCGGTGGTGACGGCGTAGGCGCGGCCACGCGGTCGTCGCGGCCAGCCGGGCTGCTAGTGCAAGCGACCCCTCCCGCCGGTCCCGAACCGCTGCCTCGCCCGTGCATCCGCCTGGCCTTGCCGCGCGGTGTGCCGACCAATGAGCACGCCCGGCGTCCCCGGCGTGAAACGCCGGGGGTTGCATGCCTGTGTCGGCGGTGGCGGACCATTTGGCTATTGTGGTGTGCCGGGGGCGGCTCTTACCCTTGCGGTATCACACAACGCGGTAGCGAGGGGCTCGTGCGGCTGCCGCCCAGGGCGCGCACGGTAGGCGAGGGAACGACGATGCCATTCACCCGGCGCGATTTCATGACGCGCGGCACGCTGATGCTGTCGATGGGGGCGACCGCCCCGACCTTCCTGACCAGGACCGCGAGCGTGCTGGCCGAGACGCAGGACGCCACGATGACCGGACCGAATTGGCGGCGGATCCTGGTCGTGGTGCAACTCGGGGGCGGCAACGACGGCCTCAATAGCGTCGTCCCCTACGGCGACGATCGCTATTACCGGGCGCGCCCGACGCTGGCGATCAAGCGGGAGGTGGTGCTGCCGATCAGCGACCGCCTCGGGTTCAACCCGATGCTGGCCCCGTTCAAGGGCCTCTATGATGAGGGGCATCTGGCGATCGTGCAGGGGGTCGGCTACCCGAACCCGGATCGCTCGCACTTCCGCTCGACCGATATCTGGACCTCAGGCCGACCGGATATCCAGGAGCGGACCGGCTGGCTCGGGCGGTTCCTCGACGCGCAATGTTCCGGCACCGATCGCCCGCTCGACGCGATCGACATCGGCGATACCGTCTCGCGCCTCTTCTGGACCGGGCAGAGTATCGTCCCGGCGTTAACCTCGATCGATTCGTTCCGGTTCGACACCGATGGCAAGTACGACGGCGACGGTGCCAATCAGCTGGCGACGATGCGGGCGATCAACGCGGGCGGGCGGGCGGGCGGGCGCTACGACGATTTCTTGCGCCGCGCGGCGAACGAAGCGCTCGATACGTCGACCAAGCTGAAGGCGGTGGCGGCGTCGTACACGAGCACGGCGACTTACCCCGCGACCGGCTTCGCGGGCGGCTTGCAGACGATCGCCAAGTTGATCGCAGCCGATCTCGGCACGCGGATCTTCCACATCACGATCGGCGGGTTCGACACGCACGCGGGGCAGGCGGGCACGCACAACAACCTGCTGAAGACCGTCTCCGAGGGGATTCAGGCGTTCATGCGCGACCTCGAGGGGCTGGGCCGCGCCGATGACGTGGCCGTGATGACCTTCTCGGAGTTCGGGCGGCGGGTGGTCGAGAATGCCTCCGGGGGGACCGACCACGGCGCGGCGTCCTCGCTCTACCTGATCGGCGGCGGGATGCGGGCCGGGATCTACGGCGATAACCCGAATTTCGACGACCTGGAGAGCGGCGACCTGAAATACGGGATCGACTTCCGCTCGGTGTACGGCACCCTGATCCGCGACTGGCTCGGGGTCGATCCGGCGGGGATCATCGGTGGCGGGACGTTCCCGGCGGTCGGGTTCGTTGCCGCGCCGCAGGAGGTCAGCGCCTCGCCGTGCGGCGTCGCGGCGGCGCAGTACCGGCTGGCGGTGACGATCGACGGCGGCGGGCAGGTCGCGCCGGGGACGAGCACCTTCCCGCAGGGGGCGGTGGCGTCCCTGGTGCCGACGCCGGGCGAAGGGCAGGTCTTCACCGGCTGGCAGGTCGATGGGAAGCGCGGCGGCTGGGCGAACCCGCTGACGATCGCGATGATCGGCGACAGCGACGTGATCGCCTCGTTCGCCGCGCGACCGACCTTCGCCGACGTGCCGGCCGATGCCGGAGCCTGGGACGCGATCGGGCAGTTGGCGGCGCGCGGGGTCATCCGGGGTTATGGGGATGGGCTCTTCGGTCCCGGCGATCTGGTCCTGCGGGCGCAGATGGCGGCGTTGATCGCGCGGGCGATGGGCTGGGACGGCGAGGACCACGACACGCCGTTCGGCGACCGGGGCGATGTGGACGAGGCCCTCTGGCGGAATGTTGGCACGTTGGCCTACTATCGCGTGGCGCGCGGCTACGGCGACGGTTCCTACGCGCCCCTGGCCGATGTGCTGAATATCCAGGTGGTCGCGTTCATCGCGCGGGCGATGGTGGCGCGCGGCTACTGGCGGCGACAGGACGACGACCCGGCCCTGCACCCGAACATCCCGGCCTCGTCGGGACACCGCGAGGATATCGCCACCTATCTCCACTACGCGGGCGAGATTCGCGGCGCGGGCGCGCCGTCGGGGGAGTGGATCGGCTGGGACCAACCGGCCACGCGCGGCTGGTTCGCCTTCGTGCAGTGGCAGGCGCTCGATAGCTACTGGCGGGTCGATCGGGTGGCGTAGCCCCAGCGGGCGGTGCCGGTGGCGACCACCTCGCCCCGTTCCCTGTGCGTGCCACCGCGCTCCCCTCGTCGCGTCAATGGTCGTCAGGCAGGCTACGCGCCGCCCGGCAGCGCCGCATCGCGGCGCGTGAAACGCATGATCCAGTTCGTCTCCCAGGTCGCGCCGCCATCCGCCGAGAATGCTTGCTCCCAACGGGCGGTCGTCGCGCTGATCCCCGACCAGCGGAAGCGGACGCGCACCGGCGTCCCCTCCTGCTGATCCTCGCCGTAAAATTCGCCTATCCCGTCGTTGAAATGCCCGACGAGGGGCGGGAACAGGGTGCAACGCACATTGTCGGCCCAGTAGATGCTCCACTCGCCGGTCGCGGGGTTGAACAGGCGTATCGAGGCCCCCTCGAAGCCCGCCCAGCTCTCCCCGAGCGGGCGGAAGTCGTCGATATTGCCGAT
>DATCMP010000693.1:0-3650 GCA_036563365.1 Thermomicrobiales bacterium | reverse complement strand
GATCTATGAGCCATTGGCGTTATTGGCCGGCCTCTGGGGCCTCGCGCGGCTCTTCATCGGTCCATCGCTTTCGGGCGAGCAGGCGCGCGGTGGCGCGGTGGCGCGCGGTATCCTCGGTGCCTGGGCGATCCTTGGTGTCGTGCTCTTGTTGATCGGCGGGGCGCAGCAGCCGGCCATCCTCTTGCTCTCTGCCGTACCGCTGACGCTACTGGCCGGTGCCGCATTCGGTGAACTGGTCGAGCGGATCGAGTGGCAGCGTGGTGGGTCGTTTTGGAATGGCGGCGCGGCGCTGATCCTCTTCACGACCCTCGCGGTGATCGCGTGGTGCGCGACGCTCGGACAGATTCTCCAGCCCTCACGGTTCGCCGATGACACGGCGCGGATGCTCAGTCTGCTCCTCACGGTACTCCTCTTCGCGCTGCCGCTCTCCGGTGCCGCCCTCTGGTTCGCGCGGCGGATCGAGCGGGCGGCGGTATGGCAGGCGCTGGCGCTCGGTCTGGTCGCCCTGCTGCTCGGATATGGCCTGCGCTCTTCAATCGGGTTGAATATCTATCGCGCCAACGCCGCGAATGAGCCACTGGTCTATAACGCCGTTACCCCCGAGATCCGCCCGCTGATGGAGCGTATCCTACGCCTCTCGCGCGATATGACCGCCCTTAATCGTACCCTCGCCGATCCGACCGGCGGGCATGGACTACGTGTGGCGGTCGATCCCGCCGTCGAGTGGCCGACCCGCTGGTATCTGCGCGACTTCCCCGACCTGACGATCGTATCGACGGCGGCACTCGCGAACGGCACGGCGCGCACCGCCACGACACCGCAATTGATCTTCCGGTCCGGCGACGGGCAGCCCGCGACCGGCGGCTTCATCCCGCAGACCTACAAGCTGCTCTGGTCGTATCCCGCCGGGCAGCCCCTGACCGGGACCGAGAACCCCTTGTTGCGCTTCCTGGGCTTCGTCGTCTTCCGCAATAATGTGAGCCCTGCCGCCAGCGCGGACATGACGGTGGAATATGGACCTGACGCCGCGCAACGGCTGTTCCTGCCCCCCGCACCCGAAGGGCCGTTCAATCTGACCGACCGCCCTGGACAAGGGAAAGCGCCGGGACAGTTCGATACGCCGCGCGGCGTAGCGATCGCGCCCGATGGCTCGATCTACGCGGTCGATATGCGTAACGCCCGCGTCGAGCAGTACACCAGCGACGGCACATTCGTCCAGCAGTTCGGTAGCCTGGGGCATGGCGATGGTCAACTGTGGCGTGAGTCGAATCGCGGCCCGACCGGGATCGCCGTCAGTTCCGATGGCTTCGTCTACGTGGCGGATACCTGGAACTATCGGATCCAGAAATTCACGCTCGACGGGAAGTTCGTCGCCAAGTGGGGCACGTATGTGAACCTTGTCACCGGCCCGCAAGGTGGCGATCGCTCCGGCCTATACGGCCCGCGCGGGATCGCCATCGGTCCCAATGGCGATCTCTACGTTACCGATACCGGCAACGGTCGCGTGGTGGTCTATGGCCCCGATGGCACCTTCCGGCGCGAGTTCGGCAGCAAGGGGACCGCGGCGGGGCAACTGGACGAACCGGTTGGCATTGCCGTCAGCGCGGATGGTTCGCGCGTCTATGTCGCCGACAGCAACAATGCGCGAATCGCGGTCTTCGATGGTCAAGGCAAGGCCGTTGCACAGTGGGCCATCGAAGACTGGACGGGCAAGAGCTACTACGAGCCATATCTCGTGCTCGACCAGAGCGGCGCGCTCTATGCCACGAGCTCAGTCACCCGTCAGGTGATCCGCTTCGATACGGATGGCAAGATTGTCGCCCGGATCAGCGGCGGTAGCATGGCCGGAGACACGTTCGGTGCCCCGTTCGGCATCGCCATCGCCAAGGACGGCTCGCTCTACGTCAGCGATGGCAGCAAGCATTTCGTGACGAAGGTTGACCCGGCTGCCGCACGCTGAACGAACGATACGGTAGCGAGCTGCTGTAGACGCGGTCGGTGCCTTGTTTCGAGCGCAGTCTCGGGGTTCAATCGCCAGCCCACTACTCACGCATGATCCCTCAACGATACGGTCAGCGCGCCGGGAGGTTTACGACCTCCCGGCGCTTTTTGTGACATGCTGCCGAATGTCGTGCTGGTCTACCCCTACTATCGTGGCACCCGCCAGGGGCGCAATCCGAAGGCTTGTCGTGTTCACCACCGAGGGGCTACGGTCCGGCGGTCAGTTCCGCCTGTCTGAAGCGCAGGTGTAACTCGCGCCCATCGTTGCTGTTCTTGGTATCGACGGGGAAGTTGATCGGCTTCCAAACAGCACCGGGGACCGGTTGCCAGTTCTTCCCATCGAAGACGCGCGGGATGGCGATGTGGAGCAGCGCCGCACCATCATCGGTCGGCGCGATCGCGTCGGGCGGGATCGTGATCGTGTAGTCGGCCCAGTCGTTGCCGATCGTCAGCACGGTCAACTGGCGCTCTTTCTTGTCGTCGCCGGGTGTCGGGCGGATCCCGATGACCACCCGGGCCGGTGGCAACGCTTGCGGTCGCGGACCCGCGCTGAGGGTGAGGCGTAGAGTCAGCGGGCGACCATCGCCAGGCCACGGAATCCGCAGCAGCGCCTCGCCGTCGGTCCAGCGATACGGCAACGGTGTACCACCGGCCTGGTCGATTTCGACGTTGTAAAAGCCGGGTGTTGTGCCGCCAGGGCCGAGCAGCGCGTACTCATCGCCCTCGCCCGCCGTCACGCGGTAGGGTACGGCGCCGAGGGCGCTCTGACCGGCGGGGACCGGTTGTAGATCGTAGAGGGTGTAGCCCAGCTGATTCTTCTGCTGATTAAACGGCTTCTGGTTCTCGAGCTTCTCGAACTGCCAGAGCGGCACCTCAACCCGCTCGACCGCCGTGAGGCGATGGCGTGGCAGGAAAAGCTTACCGCCGCCCGCCGACATCAGGATATGGACGCGCCGACCCAC
The DNA here is from genome assembly GCA_036563365.1 of Thermomicrobiales bacterium. Lineage (GTDB taxonomy): Bacteria > Chloroflexota > Chloroflexia > Thermomicrobiales > CADCWN01 > CADCWN01. The sequence continues at coordinate 687 of DATCMP010000693.1, read as the reverse complement.
CGCTTCCTGCGCGGCGATCCAGGCGTCGAGCTTGTCGCCGTTGGGGAGGTTGGTGGTGATCGTCCAACTCTCGCGCCCGTAGAGATATTCTAGTGGCGTTGCCAGCTTCGCCGTCTCGTCGCGCGGACCGCTGAAGAGGAGAATATCGTCCGGCGCGACCTTGCCGGCCAGCGATGCTGTCGCGGCCAGGACACCATCATATTCGCGGTGGGTCGCGAGGCGGGCATTGGTGACGCCGAGGAAGAGCAATAGCAGCGCCGCCGGGGCGAGACCGAGTGCCCAGAGTGGACGACTGAGTTTCGGTCGGCGCAAGAGGTCCGCGACGACAGGACCGGCGCGAAAGATGACGTAGGCGGTCAGGATCGTCATCAGCGGCACGATCTGCGGGACGAAGCGGCGAAGCGAATAGATATAGCCGCCCTGCGTGTAGGTGCCGGTCAGGTAGAGGATGGCGAACGGCGCGGTGACGCAGAGGACGGTGGCGACACGCTCCTCGAAGTCGCGGAGCAAGAGGAGCGCGAGACCCGCCCCGGCCAGGATCATCCCTAGCGGCGACAGGTACCAGCCGAGCGACACGAGCGCCGAGGCAGCACCCACCGGCACCGGCGCGCCGATGTACCCGTTTAACTCCCCGAAATTGCCGGGGCGGATGATGCCGGGGCGGACGAGGTAGAGCCAGGTGCCGAT
>DATCMP010000672.1:0-3196 GCA_036563365.1 Thermomicrobiales bacterium | reverse complement strand
GCGGAGTAAGCCTTTGAATGCCTGGACGGCGGTGCGGAAGAGGTCCGGGCCGCTGAAACCGGAGAATTTGCCCGCCGAAGCCAGGTGTGGTTCGAGCGAGAAGAAGCCATCGAAGCCGGAGTCGCGTAGGGCGACGATGGTGGTGCGTAACTCGCCGTCACCTTGACCCGCCGGTACGACCTGCCCAGAACCGAGTAGCGCGTCTTTGATGTGGACATAGGCGATGTAGGGGCGTAGTTGCGCGTACCCCTCCTGGTGCGGGCGCACGCCGCACTGGACGAAGTTGGCCGGATCCCAGGCTGCGCGCAAGATCGGCGAGTCGATCGACGCGAGGATGTCGAGGCACCGCGACGGGATATCGCCGTAGATCTCCTTCTCGTTCTCGTGGACAAGCGTCAGCCCCGATCCTTCCGCCACCTGCACCAGTTGTCCCATCCGGTCGAGGACCGCGCCTCGATGTTGCACGGGGTCGTCGCCTTGCGGGATGAAGAAGGAGAAGATGCGAATGAACGGTGCGTCGAGTTCGTGCGCGACGTGGAGCGCCCGCCGGAAAGCTTCGAGGTGCGGCGCGAAATCGTCGGTGATGCCGATCTTGCCGATTGGCGAGCCGATCGAAGAGACGCCGATGCCGCGCGCCGCGAGATCGCCCTTCACTCGCGCCACTTCCGTATCCGAGAGCTTGAGGACATTGCTCCCCCATGCACCGCGCAGCTCCAGAAACTTCATCCCCTCGGCGGCGAGGGTGTCGAGCTGCTGATCGAGTTCGGGGGAGATCTCGTCAGCGAAGCCGGTCAGTGTCCACATGGGGTGCCTCCGTCGAATGTGAGGTTCGCTTGCCTGCACGAATGAGTAACTTCGGGGGCGCGGGTCGCCGGTTGATGGTGGTGGCAAAGTTAAACGTGGTATGGCTGGCGACTAAAGTCGCGCCCCAAGGGCCTACGGCCACGAAGCCTCCCTTCGGAGGCTAGGACGGGATTCATGCTGGATGCGCTGCCTACCGGGATGAGCAACACGTTTTAGCAATCTTAGGCCAGTTCCCTGGACTTTGTGGCCCGCAGGTCACCTGGCACCGGTCTTAACCGGCGGCCCACGACTGTCAGAAGCCACCCACTTTCTATTGCCTTTGCGGTGAAGAGCGTTGCGCCGGGGCATCATCATGATGCCCCGGCGCGATGCCTGGTGCTGCCTAGCGGAAGATCGAGGTCTTGGTCTCCTGCGAGGTGATGAATTCGAGCAGCGCGGGGGTGCCTTCCTTGGTCTGCTGGATACCACGCTTGATCGCGGCAGCGATCTGGCCGGGCTCGGTGACGCGCTCGCCGTAGCCGCCGAACGCCTTCGCCATGTCGGCGTAGTTGCCGCTGATGTCGGTGCTGCGGTACTTGGCGGTCGCGGTCTGCATGATGTGCAACTCAATCGCCATCGAGAAGTTGTTCAGCAGGATCGAGAGGATCGGGATCCGCTCGCGCACCGCCGTCTCAAAATCCATCCCGGTGAACCCGATCGCCGCGTCGCCCCAGACGTTGATGCAGAGCTTGTCCGGCTTCGCCAGCTTCGCGCCCATCGCCAGCCCGAGGCCGTAGCCGAGTTGCGTCGTTTTGCCCCAGCCGATGTAGGAGAGCGGCGTCGTGCTCCGCCAGAACGGCGAGAGTTGATCGCGCGGGCTCCCGGCATCGTGCGTGATGATCGTGTTGTCGATGTCGACCGCGTTCTGTAGCTCGCGCAGGACGCGATAGGGGGAGAGCGGCGTCTCCTCCGAGCTATTCTTCGCCTCCCATTCGGCCAGCCACGCCTTACGGCCTGCGGCGATCTCGGCGGCGACCCCCTCGGCGCGACCGCGCTTCTTGCCGCCGAGTTGATCTTTGACCGCCTCGACCAGCATCTGGAGGGTCAGGTTCGCGTCGCCGACGAGCGCGTAGTCGCACTCCTGGTCCTTGTTGAGATCGGCGGGATCGAGGGTCGCGTGGATGATCGTCTTCCCCTTCGGCATCGCCTGACCGAAGCTGGTGCTGGTGAACGAGCAGCCGATCCCGAAGATCACGTCGGATGCCTGGAGGAAATCGTGGACCGGGCGGGGTAGGGCCAACCCCGCCGTGCCGAGCGCCAGCGGGTGTCGCTCGTTGAAGGCGCTCTTGCCGCCGAGGCTCGTCGTCACCGGTGCTTCGAGGGTTTCCGCCAACTCCTTCAGGGCATCCCACGCCTTCGCGTAGTGGACCCCCTGGCCGGCGTAGATCACCGGTCGGGCCGCGCCGAGCAAGACCTTCGCTACCTCATCGACCGCCTGCGGATCGGGGCCGCTGCGCGTGCGAATGGTCGGGCGATAGTGCAGCGGCTCGGCGATCTCCTCGTTGTACAGATCGACCGGGATCTCCACGACCGTCGGGCGTGGGCGACCGTTGCGCGCACCCATGAAGGCGCGACGGATGGCGTCGGGGACGGCGCTGGCGACGGTCACCTGCTCGACCGACTTGGTGATGTTCTGCATGTTGAGGAAGGAGCTGTAGTTCGGCTGCACCCCGGCGATCGCGCGGCGATACCCAGCGGGGATCACGACGATCGGCACCGATTCGCCGTACGCCTGGGCGATCCCGCCATAGGCGTTCTCCGTCCCCGGCCCGTGCTGCATCGTGAAGACGCCGATCTTGTCGCCCGAGGTGACGCGGCTGACGGCGTCGGCCATGTGCAGCCCGGTACGCTCCTGCCGGACCATGATCGTGCGGATGTCCGCCTCGGCGGCGGTCTCGATGATTGGATTGACCGGGTAGCCGATCAGGAAATCGACCCCCTCCCGTTTCAGCATCTCGGCGATCGCTGCGGATACTTTCACGCTGTCCCCTCCTGCGTCCTGCCGACCTCACGCTGTCGCTGACGTGTTGTGGCGACCCCGCCACGCCGCATCGGGCCGTATCATACACGGCAATGCGAAATCGCGCGCGTTAACGTTCGACTGCGCCGCCGATCGGCTAACTGACAGCCCCTCCTCGCGGGGGTGCGCCGCTATCCGCTCCCCGATCATCACCCAAATAGGATGGGGATTGGCGCGCGGGGTCGTGGGCATGATCGCCGCATCGACCAATTGGTCGATCGCGGCCTGATGCTGGCGAGTATCGGGGTGGCGTGGGCTTCTCCTAATGGTACGACGGCGGCAATCCCGCCAGCGCAATCAATCTCGGAAGGCTCTGCTCGGCGGCCTATTACA
>DATCMP010000663.1:0-9706 GCA_036563365.1 Thermomicrobiales bacterium | reverse complement strand
ACTGGCCGTCCGCGCCCATCCGGCGGGTCGGCGGGTTCCAGATCGCCAGGCTGCCGACCGTCACGCCCCACCCGACAGCTTCCTCGCGGCTCATCGCGCCGATGTCGATGAAGAGGTCGTTGAAGTCGTGCGCCTGCTTCTCGCGCTGGTCGGCGGTGGCGACGTGGCCGGTGACGGTGGCGAAGATCCCCGCGATCTTGCGGCCCCCGCGCCCGACGATCATCGCCGGTTGGCCGAGCATCAGGAGCATGTAGAGGCCGAGTCGCGGCTGCAAGAGGCGCTGCGCGGTGGTGATCCAGAGGAAGCCGTCGGCGGTGATCGAGCGGACGACGTAGCCGATCTCGTCCGAGTGGGCGTCGAGCAGGATCTTGGGGCCGCTGCCGCCGACGTGCGCCACGACGTTGCCGACCGGTGTCTCGATCACCGCGCCGAGCGGCTCCCAAACCTCATGCAGATAGGCGTTCATCTCGTCGGGATAGCCGATCGGCCCGGTGATCTCGCAGATCCGCCGCAGTTCCTCGAAATGCCCCATGAGACACCTCCGGGTGAGTGACGAATGACGAATAAGTACGAAGTCCCGATGAACGGGATCGAGATACGAACTACGAAGTACGAAGTGGGCGAGCGGGTCGGTGATGACGGAGCTATCTTAGCGTGTCTTGGGGCAGGGTGGGCTTGGTTCGGCAGGCCAGACCCCTTAGCGGTTGATGTATACGGCAAGGCGTGTACCGGCAATAGAGAAACAGCGACCCGACTCACGCAACGTATCCACACAACGGCTTACGTCGGCACACTCGGGATGCGCTGCTGTCCACCGATAGTCATCCCAAATGATGACCCCCCCAGGCCGAACGAGCTTGAAGGCTTGCGCCGTGTCGGACGAGACGAACTCAAGTGTATGATCGCCATCAACGAAAACGAGGTCCATTTCTCCATAGTAGGGTGTGTAGTCAAAGAAGCGTGAATCGCCATACAGTTGTTCAATTTTATGAGCGTAATTCGTCTGTTTGAACTCTTCACCGGCGGTGTAGTCTTGTAGGCCAACCCCCAGTCCATGCTGATGGACTGGTAGGATCGATGGATCGAGGTCCAGGGTATACAACTGTGTCTGCTCGGGGGAGTTGGTTGCCATCATGAGCGCAGAGATACCGGTGAAGGTGCCGATCTCAAAGATTCTCTTCGGTTGAATTTGTTGACAGATCGCCCCGAGTGTCAGCAATTCGCGTAAGGGAAGCACCATCGTGTCATCGTTGAATACCTGGCTGCCGGGTACGGCGACCTCGACCCTGCCAATATCCGGCCATAGCTGGTCCAGGGACCGGACTGGTAATAGGCAAGGTGCATCGAGCAGGAGCCGTCGCTGCTTCGCTGTCTTCCTGGAACGATACAGTCTGAGCAGGCCGTATGGTAAGCAGAAGCGTACTGTTTCCTTGGCGATGGTCCTGACTTCCATGATCCCCTCGATTCCCTTGTGCCGGTTGAGGCGTTCTGTTGTACCGCTTCTCGGTACACTTCGATATATTGCGAAAGGTTTTCCACCGAGGCTTTACGATCTTGGCTAGATTCCTTCCGTTAATGCATACGGATAGCTGATGAGGTCCATTGGGGCGTGCCCCTCCCCTCGCCCAACTTCGGTTGAGGATAACTGAATTTAACACCAATTGCTCACCGTCATGACCGCTTGGGCGATATTTGTACGCATGCGTTGCTGTGGGTTGTCGATTCTTCGTACATCTTGGAGCGGGTCGGATGGGGGAGTATCTGCGTTGCCGTCGGTTGCGCTCGTGCATAAGCTCGCGGGAAAATGGAGGGGTGTGGGCGGGTACAATCGAAGTGGGTGAAGTTCTTGTAGCGCTGGGGAGAGATTCAACCCTGATGCTGTGCTCGCGACAAGCCCCGCGACGAGGCGTGTGATACCGTCGCCCGCTACGAATACCAATAATCGATCGCGAGGATACGAATGGACTCACTTATTGCTAACCCCCCTCTTCTCACCAAAAGCCAACTGATCGCCGAACTCCGCGCGATCGGCGTGCGGGAGGGCGCGGTGGTGATGCTGCACGCCTGGGTGCGGGAACTCGGCTGGATCGTCGGGGGGCCGCGCGTGGTGTTGGATGCGCTGCTCGAAATCCTGACGCCGCGCGGCACGTTGATGATGCTGGCGAGTTGGGAGGGGAATCCGTACGGGATGGCGGAGTGGCCCGAGGCGCAACGGGCGGCCTGGCGCGCGGAGTGCCCGCCGTTCGACCCGGCGACCTCGCCCGCCGATCACCGCGAGATGAGTATCCTGGCGGAATATCTGCGGACCTGGCCCGGCGCGCGGCGCAGCGATCACCCGCTGGCCTCGTTCGTCGCGGTCGGGGCGCTGGCCGCGGAGCTCACGGCGCAGCACCCTTGGCAATACGGGAATGGCCCCGACTCGCCGCTGGCGCGGTTTTGTTCGGTAGGGGGCGCGGTGTTGTTGCTCGGGCCGCTGTTGTCGAATATCACGCTGCTGCACCACGCGGAGCAGTTGGCAAAGATCCCGGAGAAGCGGATCGACCGCTACGAGATGCCGGTGCTGCGCGATGGGGCGCGGGTCTGGGTGGCGATCGAGGAGTACGATACGACGAACGGGATCGCCGAGTTCGGCGAGGACGATTATTTCGCCGCGATCGGGCGGGATTTCCTGGCGACGGGGCGCGGCGAGCGTGGGCGTGTCGGCGCGACGGAGGCGACGCTGCTGCCGGGAGCTGAATTGGTGCAGTTCGCTGTCGCATGGATGGAGGCGCGGGTGCGTCGCTGAGGGTGGTGATCACCACACACGCCGAGAGGAGCGGGCGCGATGGAGATCCGGGAGTTTCGGGCGGGCGACGAGCCTGCGTTGCGCGAGGTTTTCTTCTCCGCGATTCACGGCACGGCAGCGGCCGACTACACCCCCGAACAGGTTGATGCTTGGGCACCCGCCGAGTTCGATCGGGAGCGCTGGGCGGAGCGGATGCGCGGGATCGCGCCGTTCGTCGCGGAAGAGGACGGGCGGATCGTCGGGTACGCCGACGTGCAGGGCGACGGTTACATCGACCATTTCTTCGTCGCGGCGACGGCGGGCAGGCGCGGCGTCGGCTCCGCGCTGATGCGGATGATTCACGCGACTGCCGCCGAGCGCGGCATTACGGCCCTCTACTCGAACGTCAGCCTCACCGCGCGCCCGTTCTTCGAGCATTGGGGTTTCGCGGTCGAGCGGGAGCAACAACCGGTCGCGAACGGTGTCACCATGACCAATTTCCTGATGCGGAAGCCGTTGATACCCATGCCGTAATCGGCGTCAGCGCTCAGGTATTTCATGTCGCTGAACTATTACTTTACGTTAGGGTTATAGGCTGTTCGTTGGAGGGATGGACAGTGTATAGCAGGGTGAGCGGGCCGTAAGAGGGGATGTGCTGGTTGGCCCGGCGCCGACCGAGCAGCCTGCGTGCGAGCGAGTCAAGGGAGGGCTCGATGGCCTTTACCAAGGACAACTTCCATGTGCCAACGGAACTGCGGACGGACGAGTTCTTGCTCCGTCCGATCCGTGCCGCCGACGCCGCGCTCGACTACGAGGCGGTGATGGCGAGCAAGGAGTACCTGCGCCCCTGGGAGGGGACGGGCTGGCCCGCGGACGACTTCACGGTGGAAGATAACCGCGCGGACGTCGTGAAGCTTGCGCGGTGGCACGCCGCCAGGGAGCGCTTCACCTACACCGTCCTGGATCCGACCGAGACACAATGCTTCGGCTGCGTCTATATCGTTCCCACCGGCGCGCCCCTGTTCGCCAGGAAGCAGATCGCCGCGATCGATGGCGCGCGCTGGTCGGAGTACGCGGTGGTGGTCCACTTCTGGGTCCGGACTGCCCGGTTAGCCGACGGGCTGGACCGTAGGCTGCTCGATGTGCTCGGCCCGTGGCTCGCGGAGGCGTGGCAGATCCCGCACCACCTCATCGTCACCAACGAGCGGGTCGAGCAGCAGGTGTCACTGATCGAGAGCACCAATCGGCAACTCAGATTCCGACTCACGGATCCCAAAGAGCCCGGCGCGTCGCTCGCGTATGCCCAAGCCGCACCCCCGGCGTGACGTTGGCCGCCGACAACGGGATATGCTGCGCTTAGCTATTTCCTGTGGCTCCAGCGATCAGGTCGGCGACGGCGAAGACGATCCGCAGGGCGACATCGTCGCGGTCGCGGTTCGCCAGGGCGACGATCGTGGTCGGCTGCCCGCCGAGCGCCGCGAAGTGGAAGGCGGCGGCGGAATGCCCCGGCCCGCCCCCGGCGTGTCCGGCGATCAGGCCGTGCGGCGAGCCGGGGTCCAGCATCACGCCGAGGCCGTAGGCGGGCTGCCGGAACTGCGGATGCGCGAACGGCAGGATCGTCGGCGTGAGTAGCGTCGCGCGGTCGTCCGCCGACAGCAGCGGGCCGGTGATGATCGCCTCCACCAGTTGCGCCAGTTCCGGCGCGGTGGCGGTGACGACGCCGTGCGACACCCAACCGGGGTGATAACGCGGCGTCACGTCGGCAAGGTCGCCAGCGGGGTCGAGGAAGGTGCTCCAGCCGGGGGTGAGTGACGCGGCGTCGGCGAGGGTCGCGGCGACGGCGGTCTGTTGCAGCCCGAGCGGTGCGAAGAGTGCGCGGTGCAGCAGTATGTCCAGCGGCTCGCCGGTCACCCGTTCGAGGAGCTGACGGATCAGCAGGAAGCCGATATTCGAGTAGGCCCAACCGGTGCCGGGTGGGAAAAGTAGCCCTCGCGGCAACGTCCGCGCCAGGAACTCTGCCGCGGTCCATGGTGTCTCGGGCGTGGCGCGTACCGCCGCGGCGTATTCCGGCACGCCGCCATAGTCGGGGAGGCCAGCGGTGTGGCCGAGGAGTTGGCGGATCGTCACCGGCGCGGGCAGTGTCACTTCGGGGAGGTAGTCAGCGATCGGGGCGTCGAGCGCCAGTTTGCCCGCCGACGCGAGGCGCAGCGTCGTGGCTGCGAGGAGGGTCTTGGAAATACTGTAGACATAAAACCGGTCGTCGAGCGCGAGCGAGGCGGCTGCGTGGGGATCGCGCCAGCCGAGGGCGGCACCGTATGGCGGCTGCCCCGCGACGCGAATCGCCACGATCGTGCCGGGGACCGCCTCCATCGTCAGGATTTCCCGCATCGCCGCCCGGAGGGGCGATGCCGTGGCACGGCCCGGCATCGCCCCTCCGCGGGCGTTTGGCGCGTCGTCCGACGGATCAGCGCGGGACAAAATCGGTCTCCGGGCCGATCGCGCGGATCGTGGCGGCGAGGAGTCTGGCGCAGGTCTCCAGGTCGGCCAGGCTGACGACCTCGACCGGCGAGTGCATGTAACGGCAGGGGACCGAGACGACACCGCCCGCCGTGCCGCGCCCGGTGACGACCAGCGCATCGGCGTCGGTGCCGGTCCGCGCGCCGGATGCTTCGAGGGTGTAGGGGAGGCTTTCGCTTTCCGCCGTCCCGATCAGCAGCGTGACCAGCGCCTCGTTGGCGACGCTGCCGCGCGAGATCGCCGCGCCGCTGCCGCAGGCGTGCGCGCCCACCTCCTGCGGCGACACGCCGGGGCGGTCGCTCGAATGGGTCACGTCAAGGGCGATCGCCACGCCCGGCTCGACCGTCGCGGCCACGGTGTGCGCCCCGCGCATCGTGATCTCCTCTTGCACCGTCGCGGCGGCGTAGACATCGCACCAGGGCGCGTCGCCCTCGCTGAGGAGGCGCAGCGTTTCCAGGGCGATGAAGGCGCAGCAGCGATTGTCGAGGGCGCGGGAGGCGATCAGGTCGTCGTTGAGCATGATCGGCGTCACGTCGATGACCGCCGGGTCGCCGACGCGCACCCGCGCCGCCGTCTCCTCTTTCCCCTTGGTGCCGAGGTCGATCCAGAGATCATCGAGCTTCACCGCGCGGTCGCGGTCGTCGCCGCGCAGGAGGTGGATCGCCTTGCGCCCGATCACGCCGGTCAGGTCGCCGCCGCGCGCCATCACGCGGATCCGCTGCCCGACCAACACTTGCGGGTCCCAGCCGCCGATCCCGCGAAAGGCCAGCGTGCCGTCATCATTGATGTGGGTGACGATCAGGCCGATCTCGTCGATGTGGCCGCAGAGGAGGACTTTCTTCGCCCCAGCGGCCACGTCGCCACGCAGTCGCGCGATCGAATTGCCGTTCACATCGGCCGTGACCTCGCCGCAGAATTTCTCGGCCTCGGCCCGCCAGACCCGCGCCGCCGCGATCTCGTAGTTCGACGGCCCCGCCGCTTCGAGCAGTCCGTGCAGAAACGCCCGTGATTCTTCGCGCATCGTCAACTCCCCATTCTCTTCCCGAAGCTTGCCCCGTTGTCCGCGCGGCCGCTCCGCTCGTCCCTGTCGCTCCCCGGCACTATTATCGCCCGTCGCGCGATCGGCTGCTCGGAGCCCCCACGCTGCGCCTTCAAGTGGGCGCAGCGCCGCATCTGCGGGCGGCAGGATCTCGACTGCCAGCCCCTCGCGGTAGAGGATCGCCGCCAGCAGCGCGAGCAGCGCATCCGAGCCGTCGGGGTCGCGCACCAGCGCCGAGCCGGAATTGTACGCCTCGCAGAACAGGCGGATCGCCGGATCGAGGGTAATGGTTAACCCTTGGGCCGTGCAATAGTCGAGCAGGATGTCGATCGCGCGAGCGGGCTCGCGCTTGTACGCCGGGAAGCCGAGGGCGCGCAGGGCGACGCCGGGATAGATCTCGATCAGCTCGTTCGGCGGGCCGCTCCGGTCGAACGGGATAACCCGGTAGCGGCCCGAGGCCGCCAGCCGCGCCAGCAGTGCGTTCCCCAGGAGGGTCATGTTGAAGACGACCTGGAACTTGCTCTTCAGCGGCGGCTGCGCCCGCGCCGCGCGATCGGTCGCTCGCTTCTGCCAGTAGGTTTTGTCGCGCCAGGGGGCGAACGGCGAGAGATCGAGCGGTGGGGCGAGCGGCAGGGTCGCGGCGACGAAGCGATTGAACCGTTCCCAGGTGCCGAACGGTTCCGATCGGCCCACCACGGCGGCGAAGGCTGGATCGGTGAGCAGGGCGTGCGGCAAGGAGAAGGGGAAATCGAAGGCGACGATACGTACCGGCGGCCCGGTGAGCAGCGTCGCCGCGAGTTCTTCGGCGGTCCAGCCCGGTTGCGTCGGGCGCGCGATGACGCGGGCGTTGAAGCCAAGCGGAGTGATCGTGTACCGCCCCGCTTGGTCGCGCACGGCGGCCAGCGCGATGATCTTGCGGCGCTGGTCGCGCGCCAGCCGCGTGCCGGAGAAATCGACCCCGATCACCGTCTCCTGGTCGGTCAACCATATCCCTTTCGATCGTTGCTCGGCCACGGAAGGCGCATTGTACACCGGCAGCGGGGTGGCTGACGTGGGCTAGCGGGCTTCAGCCGCCAGCCGACCTTGCGCTCCACCGAAGTAATTGCCAATGTGGCGCCACTCCGTCACAATGGGTGGGTTGTGATGATCTGGGCTGATTCTCGCGGTGCCCAGGTTTGCTAGTAAGCGATAATGAGGGAGCAACCATGCGGTATAAGCGACTCGGCGCTTCCGGCCTCAAGGCTTCCGCCGTTGGGCTCGGCGGCAATACGTTCGGGCGCGCCGTCGATGCGGCGGGGACGGCGCGGATCATCCACCACGCGCTCGACCGGGGGATCAACTTCTTCGACACCGCCGATGTCTACACCAACGGCGTCTCGGAAGATCACGTCGGCAAGGCGCTGGCCGACCGGCGCGACAAGGGGCTGATCGCCAGCAAGGTGGCGATGAAGATGGGCGACGGCCCGAACGATGTCGGCCTGTCGCGGGCGCACATCATCGCCGGGGTGGAGGCGAGCCTGCGCCGCCTCGGCACCGATTACCTCGACCTCCTCCAGGTCCATAGCTGGGACCCCGAGACGCCGATCGAGGAGACGATGGCCGCGCTCAACGATCTGGTCCGGTCGGGCAAGGTGCGCTACATCGGCTGCTCGAATTTCACCGCCTGGCAGCTGACGCAATCGCTCTGGGTCAGCGACAAACGCGGCTACGCCTCGTTCGTCTCGGTGCAGCCGCGCTACAGCCTGCTCGACCGCGCGATCGAGGCCGAGTTGGTCCCGGCGTGCCGCGCCTTCGGGGTCGGCATCATCCCGTACAGCCCGCTGGCGGGTGGGATCCTCACCGGCAAATATCGCGGTGGGGCGCGGCCCGAAGGGACACGTGGTGCCGAGCAGGAAGGGGCCGGGTTCTTCGCGCGGCAGATGGCCGGCAAGGATGAGTCGGCGGTCGAACGCTTGGTCGAGTGGGCCGAGGCGCGCGGCAAGACCGTCGGCGACCTCGCGATCGCCTGGCTGTCGTCGCAGCCGGAGGTGTCCAGCGTCATCGCCGGGGTCACCTCCCCCGCGCAGGTCGATACGAACGTCGGTGCCGCCGAGTGGGAGTTGAGTGCGGAGGAGATCACCGAGGTCGGGGCGTTGGTCGGGTAGTGGAGCGATTGCCTCTTATCTTCCCGCTTCAGGGGAGGGTCGCCGCCGCAACGGCGGGGAGAGGCGGCCCATCACATATGACCGATAAGCGTTCGAGATACTGAGCATTCACTACCGGGCGGCGGGTCGTGGGGCGTGGGGCATGAGACGATGACTGACGGGGACTTTTTCGTGACACCGCTTGCTCCAACCCATGCCCCGCGCCGCGCGGCCTCCGCGACGCCGGAAGCGCCCGCCGCGCCGGGGGTCGAGCGGGAGATCGACCGGCAATACCTGCTGGAACGGTTCCCGCCGTACCGGGTGATCCTCCACAACGATGACGTGCATAGCATGGACGAGGTGATCGGTGCCCTCTGCAAGTCGGTGCCGAGCCTCAGCCAGCGCAAGGCGGTGCTGATCATGCTCCAGGCGCACGTCACCGGGCGCGCGACGGTGGTGATCTGCGCGCGGGAGCAGGCGGAGTATTACGCCGAACGCCTCGGCACGTTCGGCCTGACGGTGACGATCGAGGCGGCGGAATGAGGCAACGGTGTCGAACGGCGTGAAGGGCGAGGCGATGGACGAGCAACCCCCGGAACTCACGGGCGAGACGTATGCGGCCATCATTGGACGATATCGCGCACTGGCCGGGTATCTCGCGGGGGCGATCGGCTCGCTCGTGGAGTCGGAGCGCGATTGGGGGTTCGGTGTGGAGCGGCTCGATCCCGAGGCCCAGTATCGCTGGCTGGAGGAGGTGCGCGAGATGCAACGCGAGCGGACCGCGTTGGAGGATCTCCTCATCGCCGCCGCGCGGGCCGGGCTGCCATACCGCGCCATCCCCGTCGCCACGCTGGGTCAGGATGCGACACGATGAGCGGTCGAGACGACGCGATGCCCGAACTGGCGACGCTCGCCGATGATGCGCTGGCCCGCTGGCGTTTCCTGAATGCGCGGCGCGAGGAGATCATCGGCGCGATCCGGGCGCGACGCGGCGACGAGGGCGATTACTGGACGGCGCGGGCCGCCTCGCCGTCATTTCAGATGCGCGTCGATCCGACCCGCCGTTTCCCGCCGCTCGATCAGTTGCTGGCGGTCGTCGATCGCGAGACGACGGTCCTCGATGTCGGGGCCGGGTGGGGCCGCTTCGCGATCCCGCTGGCGCAGGCCGCGCGCGGCGTGACGGCGGTCGAGCCCTCCGCGCCGCTGCGGACGCTGTTGCGGGAGAACGCCATCGCCGCCGGTGTCGGCGACGAGCAACTCCGT